>WUAK01000031.1 GCA_009827205.1 Phycisphaeraceae bacterium
CTTCCGATCTTGCTGGATGTCACATTGCAGAACTTTGCGAGTGAGACCGGTGAGATCAGCTGGTCGAACGCTGAGATCGACTTCGGTCTGAGTGTGAAAGAGGCACCGACAGCTTTGTATGATGCGCTACTGCGACAGGGCGGGATGATGGCCGAGGTTCTTGGCCCCGAAATGACTATCCAGATCAATGGTGAAACGCTCACACAAGACTCCGGTGTGCTGATGCTTGATCTCGACGCGACTCGAGCGAGCGGCGATCTCAAAGGAAGGATGTTCGAGGGCCGGTTTATTGCGACCGAACCGGCGCAGCTTGTTGTAGATGTTGTGCGGCCAGAACTTGGCGCGTATTTATCAAGAGCAGTACCGGTCATTGGAACGATATCGAAAGCCCCCGAGGACGGGCCTGCGACGCTGACACTGCAAACACTCGAAGTGCCGATGGTGCGTGAGAGCGTAACGAGCAGGCTTCAGGGACTCTCTCTTGAGGCTGTGATCGATCTGGGCCTGGCACGGTTTGAGACGAGTTCGCTGTTCGTAGGTGTCGTCAAGGCCGCCCAGCAGCGTACCGAGGGCGGGCTTGGGCGACGGATGGAGCCTATCGAGATCACGGTCAACAGCGGCAACGTGACGTACCCGCGCACGAACGTTCCCATAGGGGAGTTCACTATCGAGTCTGAGGGCCGGTACAACCTTGTTACGGGCGATATGGACATCGTGACGTACATCCCGTTTGCGGCATTGTCCGAAGAAGGGCTTGGCAAGCTCAAGACAGGCCTGACCTCTGCGCTGGGCCGGTTCGTGCCTGTGATTGAGTCGGCGACAATGGTGCCCTGGCGCACGAAGGGGCTGCCTGGCAACCGCAAGACACAGCCCGACATCGAACTGCTGCTTGAGAATGTTGGTACGCAGTTGAACCCGCTTCGCATCCTGCGTGACGAGATCGGGATTCCCGAGTTTCGGTTCCAGGAGAACAGGCGGCGCTCGAACGACGAAGACGAGAGTGAGGGCGGCTGATCAGTTCTCGTCGAGGATCGATCGGCGCTGCTGCCATAGGTCTTCGAGGCGCTGGCTCGTCTTTGATTTTGGTGGATCGGAGAGGCGAGAGCCGCAGGCGGTAAGCAGATCGATCATGCCCTGAGCATCATCGAGCGAGACGTATTCCCGTCCTGGTTTTGGGTTCTCTATGGTGCCTGCCTGGGCTTCGTCGAGGTTTGCCATGTTGTGGTAGTTGCCCAGCGGCAAGCAGACGCACGTGGCGTCGAGCCCGGCGTGACAGAACACAGTCGCCTCGCACGCGCCGCCTGCCATGAGTTTGCGCTGCCACTTCCACTTGGGCATGTCTGCCTGCTTCTGAGATGCCTTGGGTGTGGCGGGCCCACCCGCGATGTCCTCGGCGATGCGTGCGATGTCATCGGTCAGTCTCGGGCTGAAGATCGTCAGCCGATCACCGACACGGACGATCGGGCCGCCTCCGATGGGCGCTTCCGGGAACGCTCTGCTGTTTTCGAGCGCGACGACCTTGGCATCATTCGGGATCGTGTTGTGCCGGACCGCGGCGAGGGCACCGATGAAGCCGACTTCTTCGGCGCGTGTAAAGAGCAGGCGGACATCTGCCTTGTGTTTGCCCTCGGCTCGCTCTTCGCGGATGTTGTCGAACGCGATCATCATACACGCCGCGGCTGCGAGGTCGTCGCAGGCGACTGTGTGTATCAGCCCGTCTTTGATCTCGGGGGCGGGCAGCAGCCAGCGCGCAATATCCTGCGTTGTGATTGATTCACTGGGCTCGTCGAGTTCGCAGATGTAGTGCTTGTACGGGCTCTCGGTTGTGGGTTCGGTTATCTCGACGAGCGTGCCCGGGTGCGAGTGGTCGTCCTGTGTGATGACTTCTACACGTGCGTCGTTGAAATAGTCGTCCATGACGCCGCCCCGGAAGGCGAGTTCGAGTGTGGCTGGCGCGATGATGCGCTCGACGACGAAAGCCGGGTGGTCGAGGTGAGCCGTGAAGTAGACGGGCGGAGAGTCATCGGATGGGTCTTTGAAGCTGACGGTCAGGTTGCCCGAGGGGTCGGCATCCATTCTGATGTCGTCGCGGGCACTGAGCCAATTGTTGATGAAAGAAACAACGCGACCCTCACGGCCGGCGGCGGTGGGGATCGCGGTGAGTTCGAGTAGGAGTTGTTCGTGCTCTTTGGTCATCCGGGCATGGTATGGCCCGTGTGCCAAGCGGGCTTGGTGTATGCAAAGGGGCACTCGGTTGCATCAGACGACTTGCTGCTGGCGCTCGACACTCATCAGCGGCTATCGCCTGCCAGACTTGATCCTGCCGCCCATCGATTTGGGCGGGCGCTTCGCGGGGACGATGCCTCCTGGGAACTTGTCCTCTGAGGCCTGCTCCTTTGGTGGGGCTTCGGACGTGTTGTAGCGGCTGCGCTGCATCGCGGCTTCGAGCTGGCGCTCGCGTGCGAGTTGTTGTTCTTTGTGGTCTTCCGGCACTGGGCCCGGCTCGAAGTCCGGGTACTCCTGCATCGGGATCTCGGAGTTGATGTGGTTCTCGATGGCGGTCAGCAGCGGGCCTTGCTCCGGTGTGACGAACGACCAGGCGATGCCGCCCGCGCCGGCGCGTGCGGTGCGTCCGATGCGGTGGACGTAGAGCTCGATGTCTTCGGGGAGGTCGTAGTTGATGACGTGCGTGATGTTCTCGACGTCGATGCCGCGCGCTGCGAGATCGGAGGCGATGAGGACGCTGAGCTTGCCGCCCCGGAGTTTCTCCATGACCATGTTGCGCTTGCCCTGCCCGAGGTCGGCGTGGATCGCGTGCGCTTCGATGCCTTCTCTCATGAGCATGCGTGCGAGATCATCGACGACACGCTTGAGTCTGCAGAAGATGAGCGTTAGCGTTGGTTCCTCGTGGGTAAGAAGATGTTTGAGGAGTTTCTTCTTGTCCCAGGGCTGGACGCTGAGGTAGTACTGCTTGACGAGGCTCGCGGTGAGCGAGCCCGCGCTGGTGACGATCTTCTCGGGGTTGGTCATGTAGCTTCGCGCGAGCTTCTCGATCTCGTCGGAGAGGGTCGCGGAGACGAAGACGGTCTGCCGCTTCTTGGGGCAGAGACCCAGGATGTGTTTGATGTCCTGTCGGAATCCCACATCGAGCATCCGGTCGACTTCGTCGAGGATGACGAACTTGAAGTTCTTGAACGAGAGGTAGCCGCGGCGCTGCATATCCATCACACGGCCCGGTGTGCCGACGATGATCTCGGCGCCCTTGTTGAGCTTGTCGGCCTGGGTTGTGATTTTTTGTCCGCCGTAGACAGGGATGGACCGGATGTGGGTCTTGAAGCCCAGCTCTTCGAGTTCCTTGTGGATCTGGATCGCCAGTTCGCGTGTCGGCGCCAGGACGAGTGCCTGGAAGTCATCTCCTGGCGTGACCTCTGCGAGCAGCGGGAGGCCGAAGGCAGCGGTTTTGCCCGTGCCCGTTTTGGCCTGACCGATCACGTCCTTGCCGGCGATGATCGGCGGGATGATCTGTGCCTGGATGTGCGTGGGGTGTGTGAACTTGAGCTCGTCGAGTTGGTCGAGGATCTCTTGAGGAAGACCAAGGTCGCCGAAGGACTGATCCTGATCGAAGATGTCTGCGTTCGATGTGTCGCGTTCGCTGCGCACGCGGGTGACGGTCGCATCTTCCGCGGTGGACTCGGGCCTGCCGTCACGGCCGGCACGGTCGCCGTCGTCGCCCTTGCCTGAACTGCGTCGGCGGCGCTTCTTGCGAGGTCGGTCCTCATCGGAGCCCGCTTCTGCGGATGCGAGATCCTTGCTCCGGCGGCGCTTGGGTGCACCGTCGGCATCGGTGTCCGATGCGCTGGTTTCGGTAGTCTGGGATTCGCCTTCGGGCTTGCGCTTGCCGCGCCGGCGCCGGCGACGCTTCTTTTTGGTCGGCTCGCCGGTGTCGCTCGTGGGCTGACTGGAATCCTGAGGCTGGCTCTCGTGAGCTTCGGAGGGGGTCTCGTCGGGCATTGTGTATCCAAGTGCTTGTTGAGGCACGCTTTAAGGGAATCGTCGGCCCGGGCTTTCGTCATCCCTCCCGGCCCGTCATGACATCAGTTCAATAGTAGCGCGGCGGGCTCAGCAGGGATTGCCGGGTCCCTTTGAGAGCCGAAACAGCGCTTTGTGCTTCAGCTTTGTCGCTGTCGCGGTGGCGAACGCTGCCCGGAAGCCGTCGCGACCATCGAGGAACGCCTGGCGGAGGACGAGTTGTTTGAGCAGGGCTGCGGTCGGGCTCGTCAGGAGCTTGATGAGGCTCGGCTTTCGACCCTCGGCGAGCATGGAGCGCGCCATGGTCTCTGCGTGGCGTTGCTGCTTGTCGAGAAACTCGGGCCAGGTGCTGATCGAGTCGTGGCGGAGGTCGCCTCTGAGCCTGCTGATGGATTCGTTGGGATCGATCGGTGCGAGGTGGTCGTGGGGGTCGAGGCCTTGCCACCGAAAGAGGCCTTTTTTGACGAGGCGCAGGCGGTGCTCCGGCTGCCACGCGTGGTTCAGGGCCTTGCCGTGGACAAAGACCTTCCGGTTGACCTCGAACCCGGTGTGCTGGCCTGGGCTTACGAGGGCAGCCTTGATGCTCTCGATGAGTTCGGGCAGGGGCGACTCATCCGAGTCGAGTGCGAGGATCCAGTCGCCTTCGCAGCTGTCGAGGGCGAGCTGTTTGGTCTTGACGTAGCCGAGCCACTCGGACTCGATGATGCGCGCGTCGGCCCCGCGGAGCATGTCGAGTGTGGCATCAGTGGAGCCCGAATCGACGGCGACAATCTCGTCGGCGAGGTCTCTGACCGAGTCCAGCGTCCTGCCGATCGTGGAGGCGGAGTCCTTACAGACGATGGCAACCGAGAGGCGCATGGGAAGATGGTATCGGCCGAGCGGGCGGGGGATTGGCTAGGCTCATCCTGTGGGACGCGACGCGAGGATCTGGTTTCTGGGCAAGGGCGAGGATCGGTCGTCGTGGGAGCGTGCGCTGGCGGAAGGTGGCTGGGTCGATGGGGAATGCCTGAAGCTGGATGACCGGGGCCGAGGCGTTTGGCGGGCAGAGATGCTCGGGCGAGATTGTGTCGTGAAGGCGAGACCCTTGCCGGGTGTTCTGGATCGGCTCAAGCAGAGGCTCGGTGCGACCGATCTGGCTCGGGCGTGTCTTGGCGCGGCCTTGCTGGAGGCGAAGGGCTTTGGCACGCCGAGTGTGCGCGTGATGGGTCTTTCAAGGCTCGACTCGGGGTGGCACGAGGTGCTTGTGACGGAATGTGCTCGGGGCGCGCCGTTGCTTTCACGCTGGGTTGAAGAGGACGAAACTGAGCGGCATGAGCTGGCTCGACGAGCCGGGCAGGTGTTGGGCGAGCTCTGCGCCGCGGGTGTGTTCAACCGTGACTGCAAGCCTTCGAATCTGCTTCTGGATGGCGATGAGCTTGCGTTCGTTGATGTGGGCGGTGTGCGCGCAACAAAGGGCGATACGGTGCGGGAGCTAGCGCGCATGATATCGATGCTCGGGTTCGAGCCGACGGGTATTGGTTCTCGGCCGGGTTATTGGGAGGTCGTGATCGGTGTTCGGTCGGCGCTGCGCGCTGCAGGGGTGTCAGCTGATGCGCGAGGGCGCTTGATCGGACATCTTCGCGCGTTGATCGCCGAGCACGGCGATCCGACACCGAGGGACAACCCGGTAGCGCCCAAAGCGGATATGCGCTAAGCTACCCGCTATGGCGCGCCCAGAGGCACAACACGATCCGTTCGACGCGTTCGGGCCCGTGAGCCCTGATCGGCCCTCATCGAAGACATGGGTGGCGCGGCACTCACCGACGTTTTTTCCAGGTCCCATCAAGAAAGAGGATCACCCTCAAAGCTGGGACTGGCCCAAGTGGCTCGATCGAGATGATGTCGCCTGGCTCGCGATGCTGAAGAAGCTGTACGCGATGCCGATCACGTTCCCAGCAGCGATGAGCCCAGAGGCGGGATTGCTCTTGTTCTCACTAATTCGCAACATCAGGCCGCGAACGGTTGTCGAGGTTGGTTCGTTTCTGGGTGTGAGCACGATCTGGATCGCGGCGGCTCTAGAAGAGATCGGCGATGACCCGAACGCGTCGGGTGATCCAGAAGGTCGCGAGGGTGCGCTGGTCGCGATTGATGACTTTGCGCCGGTGAAAGAAACGCAGTGGCGCAAGGCGTCGCTCGATGGTGACCGCCAGCCGATCGTGCGGGGGCATGTGGATGAGGCGGGGCTGGCGCACCGGGTTCATCTAGAGAAAGGGATCAGCTGGGAGGTGCTTCCAAAGATCCGCGAGCAGCTTCGCTCAACGGGCGGTGTACAGCTGGCGCTCTTGGACGGTGATCACGGCGCCGAGGGATTGCGCAAGGATCTGATCGAGCTTGAGCCTGTGCTTGTGACGGGCGGGTATGTTGTTGTGCACGATACAATCCCGGAGCGCTGCGGCGGGCATGTCGGCGGGCGTCATTTGCTCGAGCACATCAACTCATTCGCGGCCGGGCTCTATGAATCGGTGGAGATCTACTTGTCGCCCGTGAACTACGGGCTCGGGCTGTTCCGGAGGATGGGGTAAGGACGCATGGCGAAGAAAGCTGGCACACTGAAGCCCACGCACGAGATCAAGGGCGCGATGCGATCGGAGGCGGGCAAGGCCTCCGGCGTGCGTGTGTACGTGGGTGACTGCAGGGACGTGCTGCCACAGATCCCGCAGGTGAAGCGGGGCGAGGTGGATCTGGTGTTCGCGGATCCGCCCTTTAACTGGTCGCGTGCGTACGACGAGTGGCACGACAAGATGCCGAGAAACGACTACCTGGACTTCACGTACGAGTGGCTCGATCTGTGCATTGGTGCGCTGCGTGACCATGGGTCTATCTGGGTGAACATACCGGATGACACGGCCGCTGAGATCGTGATGCACCTGAAGATGCGCGGGTTATCGATGGTCAACTGGTGTGTGTGGCACTACCGGTTCGGCCAGAACACGAAGTCGCGGTTCATCAACTCGAAGGTGCACGCGCTCTACTTTGCCAAGGACCCGAAGAACCGGCGGTGGAACGCGGAAGAAGTGCTCGAGACTTCTGATCGGGCTTCGACGTACTTTGATCCGCGCACGATGGATAAACGGGACGGGATGCCCGCGGGCAAGCGCCTGCCGATGGATGTCTGGTACGGGCAGTATTGGGGGCGGATCCAGGGCAACAACAAGGAGCGGATGCCCGATCACGACAATCAGTTGCCCGAGGTCTACCTCGAGCGCGTGATACGATCGACGAGCAACGAGGGCGATTTGGTTCTCGACCCGTTCTTCGGGTCGGGGACGACTGGCGTGATGGCGCACGCGCTCGGGCGAGGTTTCATCGGGACAGAGTTCTCGTCGGCCAACGCGAAACGCGCTTTTGCGCGCACGAAGAAAGGTCCTGTCAGGCTCGGTGCGATTGAGGACGCGGTGACGGCGATCCACGAGCCGAGGCGGCGTCGGCCCAAGAATTATGCCGCGGCTCCGAAGAAGTAAGAAGGACCTTCTGCGGACTTATGACGCCATGAACGCCTCGATCTCGTCCGCGGAGCGTGGGAGATCGATGGAGAGGTTGATGTAGCCGTCTTCGGTGATGAGGATGTCGTCCTCGGTGCGGACACCGATGTTCTCGTCGGCGACGTAGACACCCGGCTCGATGGTGATGATCTGCCCCGGTTCGAGCGGTTTGTGCTCGAGGCCGACGTCGTGGACGTCGAGTCCGAGGAAGTGGCCCAGGCTGTGGTAGTACTCGTCGCTGTACCCGGCTCTGTCGATGATGTCGCGAGCCTTGTCGTTGAGCTCGACCCAGGTCACACCCGGCTTACACATCTCGACGGTTGCGTTCCACGCGTCCTGTACGACGTTGTGGATCTCTTTCTGTCTTGGTGAGAACTTGCCCGAGACGGGGTAGGTGCGGGTGATGTCTGCGGCGTACATCTGGAGTTCGGCGCCGACATCGCAGAGGACCATCTCGCCGTCGTTCATGGTTCTCGTATTCTGTGTGTAGTGCAGGACCCAGTTGTTCGGGCCAGAGCCGACGATGGGCTCGTAGGCGAAGCGGCGAGAGCCGTGGCTGTACGCGGTGTGCTCAAAGACGCAGAGGAGTTCGGCTTCACTCATGCCCGGCTTGAGCGCGCGCATCGCGGCTTTGTGTGCATCGACAGTCGCGTCGATGGCCTTCTGCATCACGGCAATTTCTGTTTCATCGTGGATTGAGCGCATGCGAGGGAGGATGTCGCTCGCGTCGCGGATGGTGACGTTCAAGATTCGGGATTGGATGTCGCGGAGCAGCTGGAGTTCTTTGGAGACCGGACGGTTGTAGGTGGCAAAGCTGCCGAGGTAGACGAGCTCGCGTGTGTTCGCCGAGAGGATGGCTCTGTTGAGCAGAACCGGCATGTTCGCCGAGCGCGAGACCATGGCGATTCCGGTGCCGAGTTCGACGGCCCGGCCGAGTACCGGGCGGATGCCGTGCCAGCGGTTATCCTCGACTTCGAGTGTGCGGAGGTAGAGTTGTTCCTGGAATCTTGGGTGTTCGGGGGCGAGGACGAGCGCAGCGCCGGCTTCGTGTTCGAGGCCGGTGAGGTAGTAGAAGTTTGAGTCCTGGCGTTGGGTTGTTGAGATGGTGTCTGCTGAGAAGATGACGGCGATGCCCGAGCCCATCTGCTCCATGAGCTTGCGTCTGCGCTGGCGGTAGACGTCGGGCCCGATGTCGCCGGTAGGTGTAGGGATGCCAAGGTCGTTGCCGGGCTTTGGGGCTTTGATGTTTGGTGTTTCTTGAGGGATTCGGGCTTCTGGCATTGGATGGATCCTTTGGGAACGTGTGTAAGGAGATAGTAGTGTGTGCGCAAAGAGATCGCCGCGGGTTTGAGGCCCGCGGCGATTGTGTTGCTTGGTTGTGTGCAGGGTTTACGAGGCCTTTGCCTGTGGCTGAGTGCCTTCAGCGGTAGATGCGGGGCTGGGGAAGCTACCCGATTGGCTGTCCACGGGTGTGTGTCCTTCGTCCTGTTGCGCTTCTGCCTCTGTCATGGGCTTGCATGTCATGAGGATTGAGAGACCCGCGATGGTGGCGACGAGTGACGCCGAGAGGATGCCGAGCTTTGAGGCATCGAGGTGCAACGCATCGTCCTTGAAGGCGAGGTTGGCGATGAAGAGGGCCATCGTGAAACCGATGCCCGACAGGCAGCCGGCACCGATGATGTGCCTCCACGTTGTCATCGGGGGCAGGGCGGCCAGGCCGACCTTGCAGGCGAGCCAGCTGAATAGCACGACGCCGACGGGCTTGCCGATGCAGAGGCCGAAGAACACACCGAGTGTGACGGGGTCGGAAACCATGGAACCCATGTCGCCCGACATCTTGAGTCCCGCGTTTGCGAGTGCGAAGATCGGGATGATCCAGAAGGCGCACCATGGTCCGAGCGCGTGCTCCATGCGGTGCAGCGGCGGGAGCGTCTGGTTGACGTTGGTCTTGAGTGCGAACGCTGCGGCGCGCTGCTCTGAGGATTCGCGCGGGGTTGAGCCGTCGTCGCCGGCCTTCTCGAAGTGATCGAGCGCTTTGCGTGAGGCTTTGAGGAAGCGTTCGCGCTTGACACGTGCGCTGGCGGGGACGGTCGCGGCGAGGAGGACACCCGCGATGGTGGCGTGGATGCCGCTGGAGAGGACGAAGACCCAGAGGGCGATGCCCGGGACAAGGTAGAACAGTGGGTGGCGGAATCGGAGGGCGTTGAGCACGAAGAGGAATCCGACGGTGCCTGCCGAGAGGAGGAGGTAGTTGGTCTTGAGTTCTTCGGTATAGAAGATGGCGATGACGAGCAGGGCGCCGAGGTCATCGACGATCGCGAGGCTCGTCAGGAAGACCTTGAGCGAGAGCGGTGCACGGGAGCCGAGGAGCGTCAGGATGCCGAGGGCGAAGGCGATGTCGGTCGCCATGGGCACTCCCCATCCCTTCATGGTGTTGATGACTTCCCCATCGGGTCCGGTGACGGTCATTGTTGAGTTGATGCCGAAATAGATCAGGGCGGGGATCGCCATGCCGCCGATCGCTGCCGCGATCGGGAGCGTGGCACGTTTGAATGACCTGAGTTCTCCCACGAGGAGTTCACGCTTGATTTCGAGGCCTACATAGAGGAAGAAGATCGCCATGAGGGCGTCATTGATGAAGTAGGCAAGGTTGTGGATATGGGGGAGGTGCCAGTCTCCGATCTTGAGGTCGACCACCATGTCCTTGAAGATGTACGCGTATGCGTCGTACCAGGCGCTGTTGGCCCAGACAAGCGCGATCACGGTCATGACGATGAGCGTGATGCCTCCTGCGGCGGCGAGCCTGCCAAATCGTTGGAAGCCTCTAAGGAGCCTTTCGCCCGGCTCAAGCGGGAGACCTTCTGCAGCGGTTGGGATCTTGTGTGTGTCCATGGATTCGGTTCCGTGATTCTGGCCTTGTGAATGCTCCCGACATGTTGGGCACCCGTTCGATGCAGATCTATCGGTGGTTTTTGGAATCGGGGCTAGTCGAGTCGAAAATCGGAGCACCGGTTCTTTGGTCGGCACCGATTGGGTCCTTGAATTCTAATAGGTTTGGGATGGGCCACCCCTGTTACGGGTGGCAATTGTGGATATCGTCAGACTCATACAACTTTGAGCACAACGAGTGTGATGTCGTCGGTTTGGGGGGTGCCTTCACGGAACCGGACGACATCATCGAGGATGGCTTGGGCGATCTGGTCTGAGTTGTCGCTGGCGTGAGACTTCATGAGGTCGCGGAGCCGGTCCTTGCCGTACATGTCGCCCGATTGGTTGCGGGCCTCCCAGATGCCGTCGGTTCCGATGAGGAGGACACCCCCTGGGGGTGGGAGTTTGGCTGCGGATTCGTTGAATTGCCACTCGGCTTCGATACCGAGCGGGATGTCCTGACCTGTGTATTCGCTGAACGAATCGTCGCCCGGGTTGTAGATGATCGCAGCGTCATGCCCAGCGCTGACCCAGGCTGCGGTACCTGCGGGCGGGTCGATGAGGAGGTAGTACAGCGTCATGAAGTGGCCCGGTCTCGTGTCGCGGGCGAGGTTCTTGTTGACACGGCTCAGGATGTCTGCGATCTCGTCGGAGTCAGAAGCTCTGCTGCGAAGGAGTGCTCGTGCGGTGGTCATGAGTAGCGCAGCCGCGATGCCGTGACCCGTGACATCGCCCACGACGATGGCGTGCTTGTTCGGATCGATCTGTTCGAGTTCGAAGAAGTCGAAGTAGTCGCCGCCCGTCTCGTCGCAGTAGACGCTGCGTGAGGCGATATCGATACCTTGGATAGTGGGTGGTTCGCTGGGGAGCAGGTTCTGCTGGACCGCCATTGCGAGCATGAGTGATTCGCGGACAGCGAGTCTGTCGCGGAGTTTGGGGACCATCTCGTTGAAGGTGCGGGCGAGAGTCTCGATCTCGTCGCCGGTTTTGATATCGGCGGTTGCGTCGAGGTCGCCCTCTGAGATTGCGGTGGCGGTTTCGGTGAGGTTCATGATGGGTCTGGTGACCGATCTGGCGCCAAAGAATGAGACCGCAACGGCGATCCCGAGGATCGTGGCGCCGATAGCTGCGTTGCTGGAGAGTGTGTCTGTAAAGACATCGGCGACCTCGTCCTGCACGTTGTTTGCAATTGCGTCGATGGTCTCGCGATCGATAGCGACGATGACGTAGGAGTCCTGGTTGATCAGGCGTTGGTATGAGAGGATCCAGACTTTGCCTTCTTGGACATAATCGAGCGAGCCGTTGTTCTCGGCGCGCATGAGTTCGATGAGCGCGTCTGTCTGAGCCTGGTGATCGGCTACGAGGTACTCAAGCTGGATGGGGGCGTGGTCCTTACCGCCTTGCTGGGCGTACTCGGGCTTGGCGTGGATGAGCACGCCTTTGTCATCGAGCGTGGCGAGCATGATGTTGACGGCTCCGGCCATGTTTTCAGGGAGGTCGATCTCGTCGAGCATGTCGAGCATGAGCATGTCCGCGGCGACAACACCGATGACTGTGCCGTCGGGTCTGTACGCGGCTGCTGCGCATGTCATGCGCACCTGACCTGTCGGCGCATCGATGATCGGTCCGATCCAGCGGAGACCGGTCTCGCTGCCGATCGCGGCTTCGAACCATGGGCGTTGTCGCGGGTCGTAGTCTTCGGGGTAGCCTCCTTTGCCCGGGTATGAGATGTGCGTGCCGGAGTCCTCAAGACTGGCGTAGAGGCTGAGCAGCCAGGGTTTCTCGTTCGGGGACTCGCTTCCTGCGATGAGCTCGGGTGTGAGCGCGGCGAGCATTCTGATGTCATTGTTGATCGAGTCGTCGTCGCCTTCGCCTCTGACGAACACAGGGTGCAGTCGGCTGATTGGGAAGAGCCTTTGTGTGCCGTCGTCGAGTTGAACGAACTGTCGTGGGTCGGTGACCATGCCCTCCGGGCTGGTTTCGGGGTTTTCGTAGTCGGTCGAGAAGTAGACGGCGTCGGGCGTGGGCAGTGAATCGCTCTCGATTTCGTTGATGAGGTAGATTTGTTCGAGCGCGTCGGCGGAGCGGCGGACGGTGGACTCGATCAGGATCCTGTCGCGGTCGAATGTCGCGGCGTAGAGATCGACGTAGCGTGTGCGCGCGATCTCGACGATCTGCTCGACCGATTCGCGCGTGTCTGTGGCGACGTCGACGCTGCAGGATTCCAGATTGGCTCTGGTGAGAAGGCCTGTCATGATGAGCGGGCCGATCGAGAGCAGGATCAGGATGACAAACAGCTTTGATCTGAGGCGCATGGGCAGAAGCCTTTCTGTTGGAGCAACATCGTATCGCCTATAGAAAGAGGGCCCGGCCTGGGTCGAGGCGCGGGCCCGATGAAGGGGGGCTGGGTTGTGTTTTTGCGGTTAGTTGATTGTCTTGAGTGCGGCGATGACGTCGGCGGGCTCGGCGCGGAGCTTGTAATCGGCGGTGACCTCGGCGTAGCGGATGACGCCTTCGGTGTCGATGATGTAGGTCGCGGTGAGCGGGAGTGTGTGTGAGTCGTCGCCGTTGACTTGTTCGAGCATCGGACCGAATCGCTCGGCGAGGGCTGGATCGATCTCGTAGCGGAGGCCGAAATCATCGGCGACCGTGTTCTGCTCGTCGGAGAGGACAGCGAATTCGAGCTCGTTCTTCTCGGTGGTGCTCAGCGTGTTGTCTGGTTTCTCTGGTGAGATCGCGACGAGTTGGGCGCCGAAGGACTCGAACGCCTCGATGTTGTTCTGGTAGGCGCGGAGCTGGATATTGCAGTATGGGCACCAGCCGCCTCGGTAGAAGGTGAGGACGACGGGTCCCTCGGCGAGCAGCGTGGTGAGCGTTACGGTTTCGCCCGTTGCGTTTGGGAGTTCAAAGTTTGGCGCTTGGTCACCGACCTTGAGCGTCTTGTCGAGTGCGCCGGACTCCTTGAGGTTCTCGATGGCCTGCGTGTAGAGATCGACGGTTGCCTGGTCTGCTCGCTTCGAGAAGCCCTCGGACATTTCTTTGAGCTGGGCTTCGAGCGGTCGGTCGGTTTCGGCTTGCTTCATTTCAGGCTGGCTCTTCTGGCTGGTCTGGGCAGCTGCGGTGGGTGCGGTGCAGACAAGGGCGCCGAGGGCGGCGAGCTGCGCGAGCTCGACAGTGCGCTGACGGAGTGTCTCGATCCGGGAGGTGTGCTTGTCAGAGGGCATTTTGAGGTTCCTGTCTCGGGTCTGAGGCGTACATACGGCGGTGTCCGAGGGGAACACGGTCTAGGAGATACTTATTCCTGGGGAGGTGGTGGTTTGGTCGTTTTTGCTGAGAGCACGGCTATAAGGACGGCGGCGGCCGCTGCTGCGAGCAATGGGGGGCGAAACGAACCTCCAGAGAGCTGTTCCCCGAGCGCGATGAGATAGGGTCCGAGCGCTGTCCCGGCGACCATGAGTGTGGTCATGAAGCCCCGGATCGAGCCGTGATACTTCCTGCCGAAATAGCGGGCGATGGTGGGGCCCGAAGTCGAGATAGCGATGCCTTGCGCGGCGCCGAAGACCGCCATCGAGGCGATGACGGCGATCTCGGATTGTGCGAGCGCCATGATCACGATCGAGAGCGCGGTGAGCAGCCCTGAGATCGGGAGGAGGATCCTCGGGTGGACGCGGTCGGCGATCGGGCCCGAGACCACGATGGAGATGAAGAGAACGATCGACCACCATGTTGCTGACAGTGCGCCGGCTCTGACGAACCCTTCGACGCCTGCGCCCTCGAGGATGGGCTGGATGTGGAAGAGCATCGCGGTGCCGATGAGTCCTGAGAGGATGCCCGGCAATGAGATGCACCAGAATGCGAGTGTGGAGCGGGCTTGCTTGAGTGTGAAGACGACCTCGGTTTCGGGAGCCGCTTTCGATTCGTGTATGTCGTGCCATCGCTCGTGGTACTCGGGCGGTTCGTTGTCGAGGTGCTGGCCTATGTCCTCGGGCTTGTTTCGAAAGACGGTTGCGACGAGCGGGAGGATGATCGCGGCGACTGTGATGCCGAGGATGGCGTAGGCGGAGCGCCACGTCGTCGAGCTGATGAGCCAGACCACGACCAGCGGTGACGCGGCTCCGGCGAGGCTCATCCCGGCGTGTTTGATCGATTCGACGGTTGCGAGGCGCCTCTCGAACCAGAGCGCGAGAAGATGGCTGCCGAGCATGCCCAGTGCGCCCTGCCCGAGGAATCGGATCATGAAAAACCCGAGCGTGAGTGCTGCGATGTTGTGTGCGCTGGCGACAGTGAGGCACGCGAGGGTGAAGCCCGCGACGACGATCGCTGTGGTGATGCGCGGGCCCAGGTTGTCGGAGATTTTGCCGACATAGGTGAGCGGGAGAGATGCTGTGAGTGTTCCGATGAGGTAGGCGAGGCTGAGTGATTGCTTGGTGAGCCCGAGATCAGCGCGGAACGAGGTGTTGAATTGGCTGACGACGACGGTTTGCCCAGGAAGGGTGCAGATGGTCATGAGCGTGGCGACGGGGAGCATGAGCCAGCCGAAGTAGAAGCCTGACTCGGGTTTGAGCGGTGGTTCGGAGCTGATTGGCGCAGGTTTCTGTAAGCTCACGTCCGAGGGTAGGTCCATTAGCGTGCGTATTTTGTTGCGGTGCAACTTGAAGCCACACATGAACTAGAACGGGTCA
>WUAK01000301.1 GCA_009827205.1 Phycisphaeraceae bacterium
ACGTGTCCAGCCTCGCTTCGGAGGCATCGCTACCTTTGGCCGATACCCCAGGCTCGAAGATGTTGAGGCCGAGGGCAAGGAGATCGATTGGGCGATCGTCGGCGCTCCCTTTGACGGAGGCGTGACATTCCGCCCGGGCACACGTTTCGGTCCGCGCGCGATCCGTGAGCAGTCGCAGTACCTCAAGCACTACTCGATGGAGCACGCTGTTGATGTGCCGGGCGTCCTGAGCCTTGCAGACGCGGGAGATACGCCTATCAAGCCCTACAGCGTCAAGGAGACGCTTGACGGCGTGGTCGAACACCTCGGGGGCATCGGCGATCAATCTTCCAAGATCATGCTGCTTGGAGGTGATCATTCACTGGTCTACGCGGGCATGAAAGCCGCGTGGGTCAGGCAGGGCCAACCAGGTGGGGGCCTCGCGTGTGTCCACTTTGACAGCCACATGGACACGCTCGACAGCGTCTGGGGTGAGAAGTGGAACCACGCAACACCGTTTCGGCGTCTGATTGAGGAGGGCATCCTCAACCCGAAGAAGATGGTCTCCATCGGGATCAAAGGGCCGCTCAACACGGAAGACGATCTCGATTACGCGCGTGAACAGGGCATCGAGCTTGTGCCGCACACCAGATGGGAAGCTGAAGGCTTCGCACCGATCCAGTCAGCCCTTGACCGCATCGGTGCCGATCCCGTTTACCTGTCGTATGACATTGACTGCGTCGATCCTGTCTACGCACCGGGCACGGGTACGCCTTGCGTCGGAGGATTCACCTCCGCTGAGGCCCTCGATCTGCTACGCGGACTAAAGGGCATCAATCTTGCTGGTGCTGATGTTGTCGAAGTACTCCCAGACAGAGACGTCGCCGGGAACACCGCCCTGCTGGCGGCCCATATAGCCTTTGAAATCATGGCACTCGACGCTGCTACCCGCTAGACATGAAGAATCAGGCACGCCTGAGTGCGAGGATCAACTCGACCTTTCCTGCGTGCTGACCAAGTCGCTGCGCGATCTCGTTCGTCGCGTGCCCCTGATCTGCAAGATCATAAATCTGCTGCCTGAGGGCATCGCTGGCGAGCGTGGATTCCGAACGCGGAGTCTCGGGAGTCGTATTCGTTTCCGAATGCCTCGGCGTCAGTCTCTGCTCAGCTTCCTGGCTCAGCCGTTCGAGCCTCGTGATGCGCTCGTCGGCCTGCTGGATGAGGATCTCCAGCTTCTCGGAACGGTTATCGAGTAAGGCTGTCATCTCGCGGACGAGAGCCGCTGTCTCAGCGGTCCGCGAGTCCAGAACAGTTCGAGACTCATTAGCCTGTTTGCGGATCGCCTCGATCCGTTCACGGGGCTCTAAGTCGGGTGTATTGCCTCGCCTCTTGGATTTCTTCTTGATATTGCCCATCAGGACCACGATGAGCATGACCACGCCCGCAAGCATCAGGAACATGGGCAGGGCTTCGACGACCGGAGATCCGGAGTCTTGCGGCTCGCCGAGGCTCTGTTCGGTTTCCTGGAGCATGGCTCTCATGAGATCACGAGCGTAGCACGAATCCGGCTTACCATCATCTCATGGCCGTCCTCGACGCACAATCAATCACCCGCGGCATCGTCACCCGCTGGCGAGGACTCACGGGCGGATCCTCAGTCCGTGACCACGACCGGCCAACGCTTGTTGCCCTCTCTGGGGGTGCCGATTCATCTGGGCTCCTCATCGCGTTGTCGAGTATCAAGCCCGCAAGGATTGTGGCCGCTCACGTCAGACATGACCTCAGGCCTGCACCGGAACGCGACCAAGACGCCAAAGCTGCGCGTGAGCTGGCGCATAAACTCGGAGTTGAGTTCCATTTAGCGGATATCTCAGTACCGGCTGACCAGAATCAAGAGAACGCGGCCCGTGAGCTGCGCTACCAGACCCTATCTAAGATCGCCGCCGACACCGGCTGCAAGTATGTCGCAACCGGGCACCACGCCGAGGATCAGCTCGAGACGATGCTCATGGCTCTGACACGGGGCTCCGGGCTGGCCGGGCTCTCTGGTATCGCTGAATCACGACGAGTCGATCAAGGCCTGACTGTGATCAGGCCCACACTCAGGTGCACCAGAGCTGAGCTACACACGCTCTGCGATTCGCAGGACTGGGTACCTGCTCACGACGCCTCGAACGAGGACATCTCACTCGAGCGAGCTTGGTTTCGTGCAAAGATTGTCCCAACCCTGCTCAAACACACCGATGCCGGATTCCCGGACCGGCTCGCTTCGCTCTCGGCTCTACTCAATCAATCCCAGGAGGTGGTCGCAACTCGCGTTCGTGAACTCACAGATTCGGCAGCGATCGGTTCAGGTAAGGCAACCATGCCCTGCGAGACACTGGCCCCAGAGCAACCCATAGTCATCGGAGAGTGCATTCGAAACCTAGCTCACAAACTTGTTGGCACCAACGGTGCAGATTCCAGAGGCTACAAGCACCTCGAACCCATTATCGATTGCATTCGATCATCACCAGAACACGCGAGAGAGTTTGAACTCCGGGGGCTTCGAATTCGCGTGACACGAAAGGCGTTTGAGCTCTCGGTTCATTCTCCAGAAAGAACCGATTCTACATCAGCTACGAGGCGGTCGACTTCTGAAGGATCGCCCGAGCTGTAAAGCCCGACCACCTTGAGTTCGGGCGACACCAGAAAAAGTCTCGTTGGGTGCTGGATGTTCTTCATCTTCGATCCGTCGTGAGCTGAGATCTCGTTGTCGGCTTCCTCATCTACAATCAGCATCAGCCCCTCGGCGACCATACGTCTTGTCTGCTCATCGTCTCCCGTGTAGAACGTCCAGCGATCCAGATCGATGCCGTAGCCTTCAGCAAACTCACGCAGACGCTCCGGAGTGTCGCGACGTTCGTCGATACTGAAGCTTGCAAAGCGGACAGGCTTGCCCTCGAGACGATTCGCAGCCTCGGCCATCCTCGCTGTCATCACCGGGCATGCTCCAGGGCAGTTTGTGAAAATGAAATCAACAACCGTCCACTGGTCTTCGAGGTCTGACTCCGTCGCGGTGTCTCCGTTGTGATCGATGAGTTCGAACGGCAAGATCCTCAGGCCGGTATCAGCAATTGAAACAGGAGACTGCTCGGGTGTAGCTGGTCCCTGGCGGTTCAGCATCATCGCAACGAGCGCTCCTGCGCTGCAGGCGAGGCCGAGTACACAGATAAAAATCAGAACTCTCAGCGGCTTACTCATCAGTTTATCCTTCGCTTTCCTTGCCTGATGGTACTCAACGAAAGACCGGTACCACCCAGACAGAACACGACAGCAAGAGGCCAGACCCATGCACCAAAGAGTGCCGATGGCTCGCCAGAGAGAGCTGAACGGGCTGCGTCTGTAGTCCAGGCGAGCGGGTTGACCATGGTGAGCCACCGTATCGGCGCTGCGGCATCGCTCGCGGGATAGAACGCACCGCTGACGAGCCACATGGGCATCAGCACCGTGTTCATGATCGCATGGAAATCCTGCGTGCCTTTGACGCGCCACGCCAACGCAAGCGAGATCCCCGTGATCCCGAATGTCAGCATCGCGACCGCGAGCACCGAGAGAAATAACTCTATTACGCTCGGCCAAACACCGAGTATCCAGCAAGCAGGCAGCAGGATGATCGCCTGCAGG
>WUAK01000302.1 GCA_009827205.1 Phycisphaeraceae bacterium
CGATCTCAACAAATATGACAAAACCCGTGCGCTTCATTGTGTTGCCTCATCCAGCTGCTCACCCGCCGGATCAAAAGCTGCGAATACGCGACGCCAATCTGGCTCGATCTCATCCTCAGGCGCACCCATACCGATTTCTTGTGCTATTTGCCCGTCACCCTCTGGATCATCATCGCCAAACCAGATTGAAACTGTGAGAGCCTGTGGATATGACGTCTCACCTGAAACATGCCCCCTCCAGGCATCACCTTCGTACAGAAGAAACTCAATTCTGCTTACACCATCAAGTAATACAAGCCAAGGACCGCCTGATTCTCGAACAGAGACTTCATCTGAACGATGTCGGATTTCAATAGTTTGTATATCCGGGTACTCGCTCTTCTGAGCGAGGCTGACGCCACACGACGTTAATCTGATGGAGGATTGCCCCAGTTCGAATCCCGGCCTGCCACTCTCATCTACAGCAAGAAGCGTCAACATCGAACGATCGATCAAGTCTGATAGCAATGCGAGCCTGGACAGTTGCTCGCTTCGTTCAGCTGCACTCGCCGAACTGTCCATCACACGTTGAGAGGCAGGTAGAAGCACAAACACCAATGCGCTCAACAACGCAATGGCCAACAACAGTTCGAACAGCGTGAATGACCGGAGCCGACTCACAGTCCGCCTCTTCTCTGACGGACGAGCTGCGATGCGGTGTACACCACCTGTTCTTCATCATCTACACGGAGCACGGAAACATCAACTTGGATAAGACCTGACCATTTTGTCGGGTTGGTATCAACCTCAAGTCTGAATACCGGGTCGCGGATAAGCTGTCCACTCTCTACAGATTCAAGAGAAATAACACCGGCCTGAACCGAATTATGCAAGTTCTCGGGTGTAGCAATTCCTGACTCTATAAGCGCCAGTGCCGATGATGCCATGTCCGCCCCGACCAAGCGATCCTGTTCATGCTGAACGCGGTCGGATATCCTCGTGAGAAGTGCAAAGCCGGCTACCGCCGCGAGCACCGCGAGCGCTACTGAAAGCATGATCTCCATAAGCAGAAATCCACGCCGCCTCACAGCGCAGGTCCCTCGTTGGCATACACACGAGCATTTTCATCGAATTCATCAGTCTCAACTGTTTCAAGCCGAAGCGTACCCGCCCAGGAATCGAGCAAAGGGACATGATGAGCCGCTGACGATTCCAGTTGCCATGATTCTTCGGCCAGTCTCACTTGGCCATCTGGAAAGACATCAAGCAATACAACAGACACCGGATCGTCTTGTGCAAATATATCTGTCTCGTGAGGAGTAAAGGTATCGCTACTTTTGGTAGCCATGATCGACAGTCCCCCAGGCAACTCGTAAATCACCAGAGGTACACGCGATGTTTCTTCATTCTCCTGTGCGTCGTTCTCGAACAACTCTGTCCAGGGCTCTAGGGCCAGTAGAGTCGAGCCTGTCTCTGAGCTATACGCATGGAGGCGAACCGGACGACTAAGCCGTATAGCCATCGCGCGAGCTTCTTCAATAGCTGCTGAGATTCCCTTCTCGGCTGCTTCGACCCGAGCATCTGATGACCACGCAAAGCCCGATAGAATTACCAGGCTCCCAACGGCAAGCAATAGGGCCACCACGATCAGCAATTCGATCACAGTGAATGCGCGGCCGCGGGATGTCATCGGTCTCACTCCGGAACTCAACCGCCGGACGGTGCAGGTGACTCAAAGTCAAAGGTTTCCTCACCAGCTTCAGAATCAGACCAGGAGTTGATGTCGTCCTCTGTGCCTTCTTCGCCATCTGGCCCGTTAGACCAAAGGTCATAGTTCGACTCATCGCCGTACTCGCTCATCTGGCGATAACCCCAAGGGTTATCCCACTGATCGTTGGGCGAAGGCTCTTCGAGGTAGGGGCTCCACTTATCTTCGTCTTCCGGGTTCTCGAGATTGGTCGACGACCAGAGTACCGTTAGTCCTTCCTCGTCGGTCGGGTATCTGTTGAAGTCGAGGTAGAAATTCTTGAGAGCATCTTCGATCGTCTTCATCTGGATCTTCGTGATGTTCTCTTGAGCTTCACCGAATCTGTTAAAGAGTGCCAAACCGATGAGCGAGGCAAGGGCCAGAATGATCGCAATGACGATCATGACCTCGATAAGAGTGAAACCTCGGCCAGCAGTGCGGCGTAGTCGAATCCCGTTACGCATCAGATCGATCCCCCAAATCAGCTAGTGCGGCCCTAACTGCTAGCCTGCACTAATTTGCACAGGTTAGCAAGCCCTACGCCGCCTCACAACCGGGCATATCCCTATTCCACAATTCAAGCCGCTTAAAGACTGGAACTCAGGTCTGCCATCGGCAAAAGCAGGGCCGCAGCAACAAGGACGACCGCAACCGCGATCACAACCAATAAGAGAGGTTCTACAAGCCTGACTGCCGTGGTCAGCAGTCTGTCGACCCTGCGATCGATTGTGTCAGCGATCGTGACCAACACCTCGCCAAGATTGTTTGCTGCTTCGGCTACCGAGATCATCTCGACCACATCAGACTCGAAGAGCCCACTCACCCCCAGGGGTTCAGCTATCGAACCGCCGCCACGGACTGACTCCACCGCAGCATCGATCGCTCTAGCCATAACCACATGCCCGGATGCCTGCTTAGCGATCTGCATCGCCGAGATCATCGGAACCCCGTTGTCAAGGAGCGTACCCAGGAGTCGACAGAAACGCGCCGCTGCGAGCGTTTTCGAGAGCTTCCCAAAGACTGGGATTCGAAGCTGGTAGACCGCGATTGTTTCGCGAATATCTGGTCTTCGTCGTAATGCGTAATACCCCACAACCGCAGCCATCGCTACAAGCAGAGTCACACCAATATACTTCCCGAGCAAATCACTTATCGCAAACGTCAGCGTGGTCAAAGCGGGCAGGTCACCCTCAAGCCTCGCAAAGAGGGGCCTGAATCTGGGTACGAATGCCGTGAAGACGACCACAAGGATGAGCACCCCGAAGGTCATCAGCACAGCAGGGTATATCAGGCTTCCTATCACTTTGCTTCGAAGCTCAGCCTGAGCCAATAACATAGATGACAACCGACTCAAGACAGACTCGAGTATGCCCGCTTTCTCACCCGCCCGGATCAGAGCGACTTGCGCTGCCGGGAATATCTCGTCACGCTTTGCCATCGCCTGCGAGAGTTCATCACCCTCAGCCACCTCGTCCGCGAGATCACTGAAGACAGATGCGACCTTGAGATTCGCCTTCTGATTCCCAACGATCCGGAGCGCTCGCAGAAGCGGTACACCAGCTCGCTGAAGATCCGAGAGCTGCTGATAAGTCATAGCCAAACGGCGTATCGGGAGCCGTTTGCCAAAGGCGTTGGCCCTCTTGGCCCTCTCAGACAACTCAACAGGGGTCAGGCCCTGCTTCTGCAGATCCTGAGCCGCTGATCTCTCACTGGCGCTCTCGTGAACACCCTTGATGCGCTTGCCGGTAGAGTCGAACGCGATGTATCTGAACTGTCCCAATACGTACAGTGTAATCAACGCGCGAGATTTCGCCAATCGCTAGAGCAGTTCGCGGATCGCACCAACGACCTTCTCGTCATCCGGGCTCGTTCGGGTATCGAA
>WUAK01000303.1 GCA_009827205.1 Phycisphaeraceae bacterium
GGTTTCGCCTCATCGTGTGAACGGTGTGGCTCGCCCCGATCGAGAGTAGGTCGCCGTCACCCGATGCGATGCACACCTTCAGCTCCGGGTTTGCCAGTTTGATCCCAGTAGCGACGGAGAGGCTCCGCCCGTGGATGGTGTGCATCCCGTAGGTGTCCATGTAGTACGGGAATCGTGCTGCACAGCCGATACCTGACACGAAGACGTAGTCCTCTTTCCTGTGTCCGAGCTTTGGGAGCGCTTTGCGGACACCGGTGAGCACCGCGTAGTCGCCGCAGCCGGGACACCAGCGGACATCCTGATCAGATGTGAAGTCCTTTGGCGTGTACTGCGGGAGAGTAACTGCATCGCCGTTGTTGCTGCTCATGGCGACACCTCCTTCGCACACTGCAGGAGTTCCGAGACGCTCGAAACGAGTTCATCAACCCTGAACGTACGACCCTGCACCTTGCAGATGCTCTTGGCATCAATCAGGAACTCGCTCCGGATGAGCTTTGCGAGCTGGCCCGAGTTGTTTTCAGGGATGATGATGTTCTCGTACCGCGAGAGGACATCGCCTAGATTCTTCGGGAACGGGTTGAGGTATCTCAGGTTCGCACAGCCCACATCACAACCAGAGGCGCTGAGTCTCCGCGCCGCGGTCAGTATCGCGCCGTACGTGCTGCCCCAGCCAAGAAGCAGCGCCTGACCAAACTGTGCGCCGTCTACCTCAAGGTCAGGAATTGAAGACTGCGCACGCTGGACTTTCTGGGCACGCAACTCGACCATGCGTTCGTGGTTCTCGGGGTCGTACGACACAGCCCCGGTATCCTCGGCTTTCTCGAGCCCGCCGATGCGATGCTCAAATCCGGGTGTTCCAGGGATGGCCCAGGGCCTCGCGAGTGTTTCATCATCTCGCTTGTACGCCAGGAACTGACTTCCATCTTCATCACGTTCGCTCGGGTGATGGATCTCAATCGGCTCGATTGCGTCGTAATCTGGCAGGTGCCAAGGTTCCGCGCCGTTTGCGATCGACGCATCGGACAGGATCACAACCGGGCACATGTGTTTCGTCGAGAGGCGGACGGCTTGGATCGCAATGTCAAAGCAATCAGCCGGGCTCCGAGGCGCTAGGACGATCACCGGGCTCTCGCCCGCGCGTCCGTACATCGCCTGGAGCAGATCGGACTGCTCTGACTTGGTCGGCATGCCTGTTGAAGGGCCGGCTCTCTGAACATCGAGCACGATCAGGGGGAGTTCGTAGATCACCCCGAGCCCCATCGCCTCTGCTTTTAGGCACATCCCGGGACCAGACGTGCCAGTCACCGCGATGTCACCTGCAAAGCTCGCACCGATCGCGGCACACACCGCTGCGATCTCGTCCTCGGCCTGGAAAGTCTTCACCCCGAGATGCTTGAGCCTCGCCATCGCGTGAAGGACGTCCGAAGCTGGTGTGATCGGGTAGCTGGCGTAGACGAGTTCCTTATTAGCCTTCTCGGTCGCTGCAGCAAATCCCAGTGCAAGTGCGCTGTTGCCGTCAATGCGCCTGTAGGTGCCCGGCTGGAGCTTTGCAGGAGGGACGGCATACCGGACAGCCAGCAGCTCGGCGGTCTCACCGAAGTGATACCCAGCCTTGAGCACACTCACGTTCGCCTCGACAACCGCGGGCAGGTTCTTGCGCTTGCCGTAGTAGTCTTCGAGATGTCTGATCGTCGCATCGAGTGGACGTTGATAGATCCAGTACGCAACCCCGAGCGCAAACATGTTCCGACATCGGTCCGCGTCCTTGGTACCGATCTCAAGATCGGCAACGGCTTCGCGGGTCAGCCTGCTCATCGGGATTCGCACGATCTGACGCTGGCTTGTGACCATCTCGTCATCGAGCGGGTTGTACCCGTCTGGGTAGCCGCACTTCTTCAGGTTGCCCTTTGTGAACTCGTCTTCGTTGACAACTACGAGACCACCGATCTCAACGTCATCGATATTGGTCTTGAACCCGGCTGGGTTCATCGCGAACATCGCGTTGACCATGTCGCCCGGGGTGAAGACCTCTTCGCTGGCAAACTGGATCTGGAATCCTGAGACACCAAACGTCGTGCCCTTTGGGGCCCTAATCTCGGCGGGGAAATCCGGGAACGTGGCGATGTCGTTGCCGAAGATCGCGCTGGTCGATGTGAACTGCCCGCCAGCGAGTTGCATGCCGTCGCCCGAGTCGCCGCAGAACCTCACAACAACAGAATCGAGCACCTGGGGCCCGTCTTTTTCACTGGCGGCTTGTTGGCCGTTGGTCGTCATTGGTGGGTAGAGCCTCCTTGCGGTCGGATTCTACGCACTGCAAGGCCCGGATTCGCCCGCTAGGCTGACCCCGGATTCCCGCCAATGCCGACTTCTTCCTCCCAATCTCGGCCCCCTCTAGAGACGATGCTCTACGCTGTTGAAGCCGCAGAAAGGCTCGTCGAAGGCCGATCTGAGGCGATCGGGCTCGCGTACAGGACACTTATCGAGCTCAGAATCGGGAACGGGAGTCCGGTTCCGGAAATTGCTGGCGCCATCGGTGAACCCGATGCCTCACTGTTCGAACTCGCGAGCACGTACCAGTCCCTCCTGGCGACTACTCAAGGGAGCGGCTCGCAGTCCAAGCGCAAGCAGCGGGGGGCCTACTACACCCCGCTGACGCTTGTGGACCATCTCGTCGAGCGCACCGTTCTTCGAACGTTTGAGGATTTCACCGGATCGATTGAGTCTTTCCGAGTGTGTGACCCGGCGGTTGGAGTCGGTGCGTTCCTCATCCGGTCTGCTCACATGCTCTACGATCGAGTGAGACGGAGCGGCAGAGGACCTGCCCTGGATGTGATCTTCACCAACTGTCTCTACGGCGTTGACATCGATCCAATCGCTGTCATGCTCTGCCGCGCCGTGCTGGCAAATGAAACGTCTGATCCGGCTGCGTCGTACGACCTGCTTGCAAGCAAGATCAGAGTCGGTAACGCGCTGGTCGGTGCAACACCCGAACTCATAGAGGCCGGCATCCCATCCGCGGCGTACATCGTGAAGCCCGGTGATGACAAGACGGCCGTAAGCTCATACAAACGACGAAACACAGCCGAACGCAAAGCCTCAACAATCTCTCATCCGCATTCGCAAGACACGGACCCGATGCTTTCTGCAGACGCATGGTGCGCCGCGTTTGTGTGGCGGATGCATAAGAAAGCTGAGTCTGGAGAGTGGGACGCGATGACCCAGAGGTACCTGGATACCGCTCGGACCGATCCTGATCAACTCCCCGGCTGGATGCGAGAAGAGATCGGGCGACTCAAGCGAATGCACTCGTTCTTTCACTGGCATCTAGAGTTCCCGGGTGTCATTCCGAATTGATGGACATAAACACTTCGGCATCGGGGTATGCGTCTTGCAATCCCTCAGAATCCTCTTCACCAAGGACACTGAACGCACTGGCGAGAGCGTCTGCGAGCCAGGGTTCATCGGCGATAACCGTCACCGCGATGCGGGCTGTCAGTCCCATCCCGGTTCGCGGATCGATGATATGTGAGTAGCGTTCGCCGTCGATCTCAACAAAACGATAGAGATCACCGGAGGTGGCGACACCGCAATCGGCGAGCACCCGGTCTTCTTTTTCTCCGAGGCCGGTCTCGATCGAGA
>WUAK01000304.1 GCA_009827205.1 Phycisphaeraceae bacterium
TTGAAGTTGTTGACCTTACGGATCTGATCGTCGATAAAGAGGTGCTCGAATCACTCCCCGCCAAGATCGTCTTCCGGCACCACTGTGTCCCGATCGATAGACACGAAGACACCCTGACCGTCGCGACCAGTGACCCGTTCCAGCTCGTCATCCACGACGAGCTCGGGATGCACAGCGGCTGCGCAATTGAACTCGTTCTCGCGGATGATGAAGATCTCAGGGCCTTCATCCGCTCCCATTACGGTGTCGCAGGCGACACTCTGGATGCAATGTCGGGCGATCTTGAAGAAGCGATCACCCAAGATTCCGAGCCCGACGAACTCGACCAAGCTCAGGAAGCCAGCGTCATCAGGCTTGTGAACGACATCCTCGGCGAAGCAATCGCGGTCCGCGCGACAGACATTCATATTGAGCCCTATGAGAACGAACTCATCGTCCGCTACCGCATTGATGGCGTGCTCCATCGCGCAAACCTCCCCGCGACCGTCCACAGATTCGCACCCGCGATCGTCAGCCGACTCAAGATCATGTCGAGTCTGAATATCGCCGAGAAACGTAAACCTCAAGACGGCAGGATCACATTCAAACACCGTGTCGATGGAAAGGGCATCCAGGAGTTTGACCTCCGTGTGAGTATCATCCCGATGGTCTACGGAGAGGGGCTCGTTCTTCGCGTACTCAATAAATCCGCTGTCCAGATGACACTCGACCAGCTCGGGATGCCACAAGCCGTCGAGGATCCCTGGGAAAGCCTCATCACAAGGCCACACGGCATCCTGCTCGTCACTGGCCCGACAGGCTCTGGTAAATCAACAACGCTCTACGCTTCACTCAACAGGATTGTTAGTGAGTCAATCAAGGCAATCACGGTTGAGGACCCTGTTGAGTATCAGGTCGAGGGCGTCAACCAAATTCAGGTCAACAGCAAAGTGGGCCTGACATTTGCCACCGGTCTCCGTGCGATCCTCCGCCACGACCCGGACGTCGTGATGATCGGCGAAATCAGAGATCTTGAAACTGCACAGACAGCTGTCCAGGCTTCGCTCACGGGCCACCTGGTATTCTCAACGCTGCACACCAACGATGCCCCCGGGGCAGTCACACGACTTCTCGACATGGGGGTAGAACCGTTCCTTGTCTCCTCTTCCGTTGAAGGCGTGCTCGCACAACGACTGGTTCGGAGGCTCTGCCCGGAGTGCAAGTCAGAGCTACATCACGAAGACATCGATTTACCCAAAGGGCTCAAAATCAGCAAGAGCGACACCCTCTACAGGCCCGTCGGCTGCAAGCAATGCCTGCAACGTGGATTCCTGGGCCGAGTGGGTGTGTATGAGATCATGCGACTGAGCGAGTCGATCCGTGAAATGATCATGGAACGTCAGAGCGCAACTCAGATCGCCGCCGCTGCAGGTAAAGAACGGAACTTGTACTCGCTCAAACAGGATGCGTTCGAGAAGGTAAAACAGGGCATCACTACGATCGAAGAAGCTGCCCGTGCAATCGCGACCTAATTATCACCCGTCTTCTGTCTCACTGATCGTGCCATATACACCAACTGCATGCTCTAATTTAAGCCCGAGTACAACAGCTGGCTTCTTACGAACTTGCCCTACGACCGCGACTGGCTCGTACGCATATCCACGGACCGCTATCTCCCCGAATACGCGATAACTTCCCATCGCAGTCTCAGTCCAAGCTCCCTCTGTCGGCACTATCCGATCAATCGCCCGCATAAGAGACAACAGACTTACAGCGCTGTCGAATTCGAACACGACGCCAACAGCACCCTCTTCTGTGACGGCGAATGATACATAATCGCACGCTCGATCCAGAGAAGCAAAAAGCGAGGACCGGCCCCTTGCATATCGATCGAATCTCGTCCAACTCGACAAAGCAGTTCCAGAATGATCGGTAGCGAACCACATCCTTGCCAACGCACGAGCGATCAGACCCGGACCGATTCCCAGGAACTCCCACTCTTCAAGACTTGTATTGAGTACTTCTTTCCGCTTTGCGAAAACAAGCGTCTGCAACCCTTCGGCTTGCATACGCCTTTCCCAATTGATCGTTAGATCATCCCCTTGAATGAAAACGTGGATTGTCCTCGCGTCTGCCAGCCCGACTGATCCCAGGATATCGTTCATTGGCCCAGGTACGAAATCGTCCGGGGATTCGGAACGCCATGCATTGAGCTCAAGCTCTATCAACGCCTCCTCGGCTAATCTTTCCGCGCCCAGACCGACAGCTACATCGACGAGCACTCGCTCCAGATCCGTTGCTTTGTCAGGCAGTTCTGTGACCCTGAACGAGCCGGCCGGCGGTTCGGCATGGGCCCATACCACCCTCAAAAGCAGCATCAAAGCCAGAATCACGCTTCGCATATCAAGATCGTACACGAACCGGGCGTAGCGCCGATACTGTGTTCGTCTTGGATACTCCCCAACGCATCCTGATCATCCGCCCAAGCGCTCTCGGTGACGTGTGCCGATCCGTCCCGCTTGCCGCTGCCATCAAGGCCCAGTGGCCAGAAGCCAGAATCTCTTGGCTGGTGAACACCCCATACGCAGACGCCGTTTCTGCACACCCTGCTATCGACGAGGTCATCCCTTTCGATCGAAAGGGAATGGGGTCATCTAGCGTGAAGCTGAATCCAATGCCCGCGCTCCGATTCATGCTTGATCTCCGCAGAAGACGATTCGATATCACCATCGACGCTCAGGGACTGCTTCGATCGGGCCTATTCACACTTGCATCCGCAGCCCCGATCAGAGTCGGCTATGCAGATGCTCGAGAACTCGGATGGTTCGGGCTCAACCGCAAAGTCCGAGTACCAAGCCAGACACACACCGTGGACAAGATGCTCGCTCTTCTTGATCCGCTGGGGGTCTCCTACGACTCGCCCGATATGCGTCTCTACACGACAGAGAAAGCACGGGAAGCTGTCTGCAGCGATAGTGACCTGATCTCCCCATACATAGCAATCGCACCGACGAGTCTTTGGCCAGGCAAACGATGGCCAATCGAGAGATTTGTCGAGTTGGCAGAACGCATCAAGTCCATAGGAAGAAACATCGTCATTCTCGGCGCCCCAGGCGAAGTAGAGCAGTGCAAGCCGCTCATTGAAATGCAAGGCGTCATCAACCGGGTTGGGAAGACCTCAGTCGGCGAGATGATGGCCCTCATCGAACGCGCACAACTCGTTGTCGCCAACGACTCCGCAGCACTGCACATGGCCGTTGGATTCAATACCCCAACAGTCGCGCTATTCGGTCCGACGGATATAGATCTCGTCGGACCTTATCAGCGTGCAGAAGATGTCATCCAACATAAAACCACCACAGATGTGCTTGATCACAAGAACGAATCATCAGGACTTGCGATGATGCGACGCATCACGGTTGAAGACGTATGGGAGATGCTGAGCGATACGTTGCAATCTGGAGATTCCCGCTTCTCATAAGATGAGCACTCGTGCAACGCGGCCTCTTGAAGGGATCAAAGAAACTCTGTACCTGGCATGCGGACCTGCTGATGCCAAATGAAAAGCCCCTGACAAATTGCCAGGGGCTTCAACAAGCGAGGCGGACGGGAATCGAACCCGCAACCTCCGGATCGACAGTCCGGGGCTCTAA
>WUAK01000305.1 GCA_009827205.1 Phycisphaeraceae bacterium
GGGGTCCGGTTGCGGACGAAGGTGCTTACCTATCCTCACCCTGACCAATCAGCAAAGACGCTGGGCCTGCTGGAACAGGGCCCGGCACGAGACCAAAGCGGGCACAATGACTGAATCCAACGGCAAGAAAGCGCTCATCACGGGCATCACCGGGCAGGACGGCAGCTACCTCGCCGAGCTCCTGCTCGAGAAGGGCTACGAGGTCCACGGCATCAACCGCCGGGCTTCTTCCTTTAACACAGAACGCATCGACCACATCTATCAGGATCCGCATCTGGCGGGCACGAGGCTTTTTCTGCACTACGGCGATCTCTGCGACGCGAATGTGCTGGCCAAGCTGATGGACCAGGTCCGACCGGATGAGGTGTACAACCTCGGTGCGCAGAGCCATGTGCGGGTGTCGTTCGATATGCCGATCTACACGGCAGAGACTGTCGCGATGGGATCGCTGAAGCTGCTCGAAGCGATCCGCGACTACCGGGACAAGTCGAAGCACGATGTCAGGTACTACCAGGCGTCGAGCTCTGAGATGTACGGGAAGGTTGTCGAGACTCCCCAGACCGAGACGACGCCGTTCTATCCGAGGTCTCCTTACGCGTGCGCGAAGCTGATGGCGCACTGGGCGACGGTGAACTACCGCGAGAGCTACGGGCTCCACGCTTCGTGCGGCATCCTGTTCAACCACGAGAGCCCGCGCCGGGGTGAGACTTTCGTGACGCGGAAGATCACACGGGCGGTGGGGCGGATCAAGATGGGGCTCCAGGAGAAGGTGTACCTCGGGAATCTTGATGCCAAGCGGGACTGGGGCTTTGCGGGTGATTATGTCGAGATGATGTGGCGGATGCTGCAGCAGGACGAGGCGGACGATTACGTTGTGGCGACAGGCAGAACGATCAGCGTCCGAGAATTCGCTGATCTGGCGTTCAAGTCGGCGGACCTGAACTTCGAAGATCATGTTGCGTACGACGAGCGGTACCTGCGTCCCGCGGAGGTCGATCTCTTGCTTGGTGATCCGGGCAAGGCCAAGCATCAGCTGGGCTGGGAGCCCAGGACAACGGTAGAGGAGCTTGCGCAGATGATGGTCGATCACGATATCGAGCTCGCGGCACGTGAGAAGACTCTGATCGACGCGGGGCACCAGCTGCCGACCTTTACGGGGCATGATCAGTAAGCCGAATCGCTTTACTGCAGGAGTTCAGGAGCAATAGCGGGTGTTCTATCGAATCGCGAAGATAATGGCACCGGTTCTTCGCGTGCTGCGCTCGGTCATACCTAGCAGCGGTGTGCTGATCATCCCGCCTGCGGGTCCAGGCAGCCTGGGTGATGAAGCAATGGTTGAGGGACTGGCCTGTGCGTTGCGTGAGCGGGGCGAAGGCCCTGTTGTTCTTTATGCACGCGCGGGTCGTGTGGACTGGCCCGAGCTCAACGGTGTAGACGTATATTCAAAGCCCGGGCAGGGGTTCAGCCGGGCGGCTCGTTTGTTGGGCCACCTCTTGCGTCGTCAGCGTGTGTTCGTGGTGGGTGCCGATTGTATCGATGGGCACTACAGCATCCCAAACTCGGTTCAGCTCATTACACTTGCAGACCTCTTTGCAAGGTGCGGAGCTGTTTCAACAATCGTGGGTAGCAGCTACAAAGATGGCGCAGCAACTGAAACCGGTGAGGCGCTTCGAACGCTCTCACGTGGTGTGAAGCTATGCGCGAGAGACCCAGACTCCGGCGAACGTATGAGAGATCGCACGGATCATCCGGTAGAAGTTGTCGCAGACGCGGCATTCTTGCTCACCCCGGATCAAGAGCGTGTTCCCGAAGCGGCAATCAGGTGGATCGAGTCACAGCGAGCTGATGGCCGATTGATTCTGGCGGTGAACTTCAATCGTCAGGTCATCAAGAATGACGATCAGGCTCAACGAGCTTTGTTTGATTCATACGCTGAAGCTCTGAGGCGATTAATCGACGACAATCGGGTGTCTGTGCTCGTTGTGCCTCACGATTATCGAGGTGATGAGTCTGACCTCACCAATGCGCACGAGCTCTATGAACGTCTGGGGGGCAAGGAGAACGAGAGGGCTCTCGTTGCGCCGGGCCGGCTCGCGCCGAGTGTAGCCAAGGCGATGGTTTCTCATGCGGATGTTGCCTTGACCGGACGGATGCACCTGGCGATCGGGTGTCTTGGGGTGGGCACCCCGCCGGCATGCGTGACGTATCAGGGCAAGTTTGAGGGTCTGTTCAAACACTTCGGGCTTGAAGGGATGACGCTTGATCCCCAGTCTGCGTCCGACCCGGCTGCGCTGGCGGGGCTTGTGGCATCGGTGCTTGAACGGCGCGAAATGCTCCGGTCGACGATTATGGAGCGTAAACCGAGTATCTTGGACCTGTCTCACAAGAACCTTGAGCCCGGGATCACCGGTGTCTGAACGCCCAATAGGCCAATCGATCGCGCGCGGCGCGAGCGTGATGGTGGGTGTGTCACTCTTTGCCAAGGCGCTGACTTCTGTCAGTCAGCTGATTCTTGCCGGGCTGCTCCTGCAAACGGAGTTTGGTCTGGCAGCACTGGCGATCTCGGTGATCGATATCACCGGTGTCGTGCAGAAGATGGGCTTCCGCGAGATGCTCATGCACCGACAGGACAGGGTTCATGAGTGGATGAATCCGGCGATTTGGGCGAGCGCTGCGGGCGGTCTCATCACGCTTGTGTTGATCGTCTTGTTTGCGCCGTTTGCGCCGTGGGTATTCAGCTCGGATCGCGAGATCGTCACGCTCGTGCTTGTCGCTGCGGTCGGCGCATCCATGGTCGGATTCATTGGTTCATTCGAGGCGATGCTCTCGATACAGCTTCGATTTAAGACTGTGGGGGCGCTGCAGACTGTTGAGTCGATCACGCGTGTCGGTCTCCAGATCGGACTCGCATTCTCGGGCTTTGGTGCGATGAGCATCATTCTCGCTCGATCGTTGACTTGGGTGATGCATGCGTTTGCTCTCTTCGTTGTATCTAAGCCACAACTACGTCTCAGCCCGGAACTGGCCAAGTGGCAAGAAGCATGGCGCGATTGTTTGAATCTCCTTATCACGAATTCTTCGTTTGTTGCTATCCGCCAGGGCGACTATTTCCTGCTCGGTGTGTTCTTCTCGGAAGCGATCGTGGGTGCGTACTACTTCGCTTTCAATCTTTCTACACAGGCGATCATGCTTATCGCCCAGAGCATGTCGACGGTGCTCGCCGCGGGACTTAGCAAACTCAAGAGCGATCCCGTTCGTCAGCGGCGGGCGTTTGTGAATGTTGTCTCTTTGATTTCATTCGTTGCCGTACCGCTTCTTGTGATGCAGGCCGTGTGTGCTGAGCCATTGCTCAAGGGGCTTTACGGAGACAAGTGGAACGATGCCATTGTGCCGTTGCAGATTCTGAGCGTTGCGGCTTGCTGGTCTGCGGTCGGGTGGAACAGCGGCGCGATGTTCGCGGCGACGGGTCGATTCCGAGAGCAGCGGATCACGGCTCTCATAGGGGGGGTCGCGTTTGTGGTCTCGATAGGCCTTGCTGCCTGGTGGGGTTCGGCAGTCACGGTAGCGGTCGCTGTGCTCGCTTTCCGAAGTGTCTACATCCCGATACAGATCGGGGTAGCTGCGAGTGGT
>WUAK01000306.1 GCA_009827205.1 Phycisphaeraceae bacterium
GCTCGAATCCGCGGTCTCCAATGCCGAGTTTTCGGTGACAACATCCGCATCAGCGGAATCAGACTCGGTCATTCTGTCAGCGACGAGTTCTTCCGAGGTCTCCTGCTCGGGGATCTGCGCGGCTGGCGTTTCGGTGATGACGCTCGGCACGGAGTAGGAGTCAGAAGGTGTGGAAACCGATTCGGAAGCGGCTGTCACGACAGTCACGTCCGAGCGATCGTCTTGTGGCATGAACACTGCGATGCCAGAGCCAGTGATGATAAGCGAAAGCAGGATCCAAAATACTCGCACGTCCGGATCTCCCCTGGTGAATCAATCGTACAGCGTACATCCTTGTACGCACGGGAAAGCGTTTGGCTTCAATCGGTTGGCTTGAGGTTTTTCGCCACTGAGGTCTGATAGGCCGCGATCGCGGGGATCAAGCCCGCCAGCGCCGCCAGAGCGAGCGACGCGACAAGGACGATATACACGATCTGAGGTTCGAATGTGGGTTCGACCACGAGGCCGATCCGGTCCTTGAGGACGGACGCGACCGCCGCGGTGCCGACAAACGCGATCAGCCACCCGGCCAGTCCCCCGGCGATCCCGATGATCGCTGACTCGGTGAGCACAAGCCCGAAGATGCGGAGCCGGTTGCAGCCAAGAACACGCAGGACCGCGATCTGCCGGCGGCGCTGCTCCATTGAGTTGTAGAGCGCGAGCATGATCGCGATGCCGCTGGAGACCATGACGGCGGCGGCCATCGCGATGAGGATCTCGTCGATGTTTGAGACGATCGAGAAGAGAGACGCGATCTCTTCGCTTGGTTGCGCGACGGTGACCGTCGGGTCGCTCCGTAGTTGCGAGAGTACCTGGGGGAGCACCGAGCTCGCGTCGCGGCCCTGTCTTGAGATCACTCTCGCGTAGATGCCCGTAATCAGTTTGTCGGCATCTGTGAGATCCGCTTCGGTGGTCATGCTCGCGTTCGAGTCTTCGGCGATCCTTCGGTCGTGCGCGTGGATGATCCACGAGCTCGTCAGGTCCGTGAAGAGCGCTCTGTCGTGCGCCGAACCCGTCGGTTCGAGAATCCCGACGACCGTGTACGGGTATTCCTCGTGGATGTGCGGTTCGGAGACAATGTTGCTCTTGCGACTCGTTTCGACGCCGTGGAATAGTCTGATCTGATCGCCGACGTTGATCGTTCGCTCGCTGGCGGCGCGGGATCCTACGACAACCTCAAACGAGGTTTCGAAGAACCGACCTTCCTTGAGGATCCACGCGGACGAGTCCTGCTGTTCTTGAGGTACGGCGGGATCGAACTCGGGGTCTGGGCTGAACCGCGAGAAAAACTCCGGAGTTGTTGCCAAGACAGGCAGACCCTGGTAGCTGTCGCCCTGCTGGGTCGGGATCGCGTACTCGAAGGGGTATGTGTTGATGAGCTGCTGGTACTTGGGCCAGGAGATTGGTCTTGCAGGTGGGTCGGCGTAGAAAATGCAATTGAGCACGGAGACGAGGGGCGACGAGTCGGCGCTGATCAGCGCGTGCATGTTTCCCGTGCCCCGGTCAAACGCCTTGCGTCCCGAATCACGCATTGCCAGCAGCGTGAGCATCAAGCCCACGGCGATCGCGACCGTGAGGATGGTCGTGATCGTAGAGAATGTCCTCGACGACATGCTCCGGCGGATGATTGTCCAGTCGGTCATTGCCATGACTTTGGTTCGTCCTTGGTTAAGTGGTCACAAGTTGGTCGAGGGACTCGAGTCTGCTAAATCGCTTCGACATCGAAGGGTCGTGGCTGGTGCAGAGCAGGGCAGCACCTACTTCCTCGCAGGTTTTCTGGATGAGATCCATCGCGGCTTCGCCGTTCTCTGGATCGAGACTCGCTGTCGGCTCGTCGGCGAGGACGAGTGCGGGGGAGGTCGCCACGGCGCGGGCGACGGCGACGCGCTGCTGCTGACCAATCGAGAGCTGTGAGACTTCTCTGTCCGGTGTCTCGATCCCAACAGTCTTGAGTAGGTCGAGCGCACGCTCGTTGTGTTCCTTCTTTGGAACATCGGAAAACATCAATGACGCGAGCACGTTCTCTTTGGCGCTGAATCCTCGGAGAAGGTTGAAGTTCTGGAAGATCATCCCGATCCACGTGCCTCGGAAAAGGTCACGCTTGGCGCTTCCGAGTGAGTGGATGTCGGTGCGCACGATGCGGATTGAGCCCTGGTTGGGTTCGATGAGGCCCGCGATGAGTTGGAGCAGGGTGCTCTTGCCGCGGCCCGACGCGCCGGTGAGCAAAACCTGCTCGCCCTGGGCGATAGAGAGTTGTTGCACGTCGACGATCCAGGGTGCGTTCGGTGCGGCACCCGGGTATCGGAATTTGAGGTCTTGTATGTGCAGAGCTGCTGCGGCTTTGGTCATGGTCCGCGAGTATAGGTGTGTGCGGGTCAGTTGCCGCCGTTGCGGTTCCCGCCTCCTCCACCACCCCCGGGTCGGCCCCAGCCGCCCATCTTCTGTCGGAACGCCATCATGAGCCCCATGCGTTGACCGTCACCGTTCTGGAACATGCCTTCGACTCTGTTGGTCATTGCTTGCTGACGCTCGGCGCGGCTCGGTCGTTCGCCTTCCTCACCCTCGGGACGCTCCGGTCGCTCCCCGTCGGGACGTTGACCGTTCTCGCCCCGCTGGCCTCGTTCGCCCTCAGGGCGAGATCTGTTGCGGAACCGCTCCATCATCTGGGTGCGCCAGTCGTCGATGGTCATGTTCCCCCGCGCGATCTCGCGCATGGAGTTGTCCATCTGGGCCATCATGACCTCGCGCATGGCGTCGCGGTTGTCCTCCTCGCGGAAGTACTCCCGGCGTTCCTCCCAGGGGATGTCCTCCATCAGGCGGGATGCCTCGGCGTAGTACTGACGCTGACGATCGACGGGTAGTCTCTCGATCCGGCCCGAGTTGATGACCGCGATGGCTTCGTCGGCGGTCTTGGGCAGGCTTACGGGGCGGTTCTGCCACATGAAGTACGCGCCAGCGCCGATCGCCCCAAGAGCGAGCATCGACGCCAACGAGCCGACCGCGATCTTGCGGGCCTTCGACCAGTCCGCGTCAACGGCCTTGCGTTTCTCGCCGAATTCGATGCCGTCCATCAGCGACTTGCTCATGGAGTTCTCCTTGCCGATCAGCCCGGCTGCTGCGGGCCCTGGTCCTGATCATACTTGCCGACGTGCCCGTCCCCGAAGAGAAGATTGCGTGTGGCATGGAAGAAATCGACTGGGATGAGTCTGCCGTCCTGAGTCTCGTACGTGTTGCCGTCGAAATCATGTGCGACTGGGATTCGCGGCAGCGGCAGATTAAGGCGTTCATAGAAGAACGAGTTCTCGATGCGTTCGCCTCCGAGTGAGGAGACATACATGTACGATGAGCCGCCGATCTGCTCGCGGCCTTCGTCGTCTGTGTACGTCACGTCGTGAACGGCACGATCGCCGGCACACTTCCATGCCTTTGAATCGATCTCGAAGTAGTCGCTGATTGCGGTGTTGAAACTGGTTGGCCAGGTGCCATCGTCATTGAGGAAGTTGAGCCAGGGTCGGGGCATGTAAGTGCCCACGGGCATGATCTAGTTGTAGTCG
>WUAK01000307.1 GCA_009827205.1 Phycisphaeraceae bacterium
TGAGATTGAACGTGAGCGGCGATGCGGCGCCGGTGCCGTCGCGGTCCAGTACGATCGGCACAGACTCCGACCCGATGATCTTGCCGAAGTTGTCGAACGAGACCGTGCCGGTACCGATCCGGGGGCCGCCCAGTGTATCGTCCGGGCTCTCGGCGTAGTAACGCCATGTCGTTCCGGTGTTGGTCTTATCTTCAAGAACCATCGAGACATCGACACGCAGAGGTGTGCCAAGCGAGTCGTACACTGTGAACGCGGTCTTGACCGATTCGCCTGAGGCAGTGCCTGTTTCGTTGACGAGGAATGGCTGCGATGCGAGTGAGCCGTCGGCGTTGAAGACTCGGATATCTTCGCCTGTCATCGTGATGCCGTTCACATCGCCTGTGTTTCCGGTCACACTGATCTCGCCCGTGAGCGGATCGAGTGTGACGCCGGGCTGGGAGCCGTCGGGGTTCGTGCCGATTGTTGTCTGAAGACCGAGCGTGTCCGACATGAAATCCATGAAGTCCTGCACGGTGCTCGCGGCGTCGACAAGGTAGCCCGCTGCCCCAAGAATCTGCGTGCCCTTCTCGACACCATCGACGCGGATGGTCTGCCCTGCCGTGAAGAGAGGTGTGCCAGAACCAGGCGAGACCGGGTTCTCGATCTCGGTCAGCAGGCTCGTGGTTTCGAGGATGTTTGGCGCAGTTGCTGGAGTGGTTGCGCCCGCGACGAGCGAGAAGCCCGTTCCTGTTGTTCCTTGGAGCGTCTGCTCTGAACCCGTGGATCCAACGGTGCCCGAGGCGTCGAGGTTGCCCGACATGTTGACCTCGGTCGTGGCTTCAGCAATCGTCAGCGCTCCGAGCGGGATGTTGAGTCTCTCGAGCTGGCCTGGCTGGATCTGGAAGTTGTCATCGACGGCGTAGCCCATAACGTAGTCGCCAGTGACAGATGTCAGAAAGTCATCACGGTCCGTTCGGAACGAGCCGACACGGGTGTAGAGCTGATCATCTGCGCTTTCGACGATGAAGAATCCGCTGCCCTCAATCGCGAGATCTCTGCTGTCACCTGTCCCGGTCGGTGCACCGTCGGACATGTTGCGCTGCGTGCCCGCGACTGTGACGCCCTGTCCGAACTGGGTCGGGTTTGAGCCGCCCGTGTCGGATCCTGGCGAGGATCCCTCGCTGATGGTGCGCGAGAGCGAGTTGGCGAAATTGAGTCGGCCTGACTTGAAGCCGTTGGTGTTGACGTTGGCGATGTTGTTGCCGATCACATCGATGTTGCGTGAGTTGGCGTTGAGCCCGGAGAGACCGATGAAGAGGCTTGAGGTTGATGCCATTGTGTGTTTCCTACTACGTCAATAGAAACGAAACCCGCGCGGTCAGGCCGCCCGGTTGTCTGAGATGATTTTGAGAACGTCCTGGTTGTTCGCGAGACCGTCTGGTCCGGTCGCTGCAGATTGCTCAGATTCGGCATCTGCATAGACGATCGCGTCGATCTGGGTATTGATGCCGCCCTCGGGATCGATCTCGCCCCGGATCGTGCGCATGGTGACGTCGACCTCGAGCGCTTTGCCGTCGATCATGACGACCGCGTTGGAAGCACCCTCTGCTTCGGCTCTGTTAACCGCGTCGGCGATCCGCTTCATCTGTTCCTGCGAGAGCTCGAGATCGAGCCCCTTCCCAATCTCGACAGGCAACTGCGACTGCTGGGCCTGTGCGCTGGCGAGTTTCTCAGCGAACGGGGATCCACCAGGGATCAGGTTGTCGAGTGCTTTGCCGACAGACCTCGTGGCTGCAGAGGCGAGACCCGGAAGCGCGAGCAGTTCGAGCGGCGACAGCGTCATTCGCCTGACTCCTCGTCTGCGGGGGACTCGTAGCTGTCACCGAACACTGTTGTGATGGATGTGATCGGGACGAAGCTGCCGTCTTCCAGGCTCACGCTCACGCCGTCGTCGTTCTGGAGCACGCTCGTCACAGTCAGCGGCGTCAGCGGATTGTCGGCGGTCGTGATCTTCTGTCCGATCAGCCCCGCGGCTCCCATGAAGTCGGTTCGTTCGACCATGCTCGCCAGCGTGTCGTTGAGCTTGGTGTCCGACTCGATGGAGCGGATCGTGGAGAGCTGTTCGAGCAGCGCACCTGTGTCGTTTGGTTCCAGCGGATCCTGATTGCCGAGCTCGGTGAGGATGAGCTGGGTGAATTGGTCAGAATCCAGTGTGCCGAATCCCTTGTCGACCGTCGGGATCGGCGCACTGTCAGCGGTGGCGCTCACAGCATCCATGAACACATCTCCCCTGGTACCCATGTCGCGGGTGCAGGTATGGTTCCGTCACCGGTATCGCTTCCGTGCGCAGCCGGTCACACAATCAGAGCCTGATTGCTCAGGCCAACGTGTCCAGACGGAGCCACCCTCCAAGGGGCTCGGCCGCGCTTCCGTGCGCAGCATCATCATCTGCTGCCGACTCCGCTCCCCGGAGATCGGTAAGTTCGGACCCGCTGGGCGTCCCGCCCCGCGTCCCCTGCTGGCGCTCCTCGCCAGGGGCAGAGTCCTGCTGCCGATCGCCTCCAGCGTCGGCTTGCTGCTGATTCAGATTCGCTCGGGCCTCCTGCCCCTGCGCGTCCTGACGTTCACTGCTGCCCGCTCCAGCGAGCCGAACTTCGAGGCGATCCACCGTGATGCCCCGTTGCTCGAGCGAACTCTTCAGCTTCTCGATGTTCTGTTCAAGCAATCCGCGTGCCGACTCGGTCGTCGCTTCGATGCTGCCGTCAACACGGCCCTTGGATAAAGAAAGCGAGACTTTCACTTCTCCGAGCTCGTTGGGAGTGAGCTTCAGACTGAGCGTGCCACCTTTCTGACGCAGGACCTGCGCGAGGCCGCGCTGGAGCTGCGCCTCGAACGTGCGCGGTTCTTGCTTGATGACTTGTTTCGTGCCGGGGGTTGCGTTGGCACGGCGGTCCGCAATTTCTCCGAGTCCTGCCGGCGCGGAGACCTTCGCGGCTGTTGATGCGGGCGAGACCGTTGTCGCCGTGTTCGTGCTGACTGCTGACTGAGCCTGAGCAGCGTGCTGAGTCATGCGGGTGACAGCAGCGAAAGCGCTCTCGCTACGCTTTGAGCCGGCCTGAGAGATGTCCCGCGCGTCTGTCGGCGGCTCGTTGCCTTGCACCACAGAAGCGCGAACCTGATCGCTACGCGATTGCTGCGATTGATGGGCACTCTCTCTGGCTGCGAATCCAGTCTCTTGCTCAGCTGGCGAGGTGCCTTGGTGTTGCTGAACGCCCTTGGCATCGCTCGCACGTGCGGTTGCCTTGCCAGCGGCCTCATCAAGCACCGCGGCTGGGGTTTCTGCTTCCTGTCCCAGCTGGCCCCTTGCCTGCGAGGACGCATCGAGGCCTCGCTGGCGTGCACCCTGTCTCGCCTCGGCTTCTGTGAGACGCCCTGATGCCTGCGCTACAACGCCCTGTTCGGCAGATTGTGCCTCGGCGAGCGCCGATGCTGCGCCCGGCAGGCTCGCCGACTGGCTCGGATCCAGTAACGTCTGGAGCAGAGGCACCGACTGCTGCTCGCGCGCGGCACGGAACTGCGAGGCATCCAGATCCCGCTTGGGATCGGTGTTCTGGC
>WUAK01000308.1 GCA_009827205.1 Phycisphaeraceae bacterium
CGGTGGCGAGCCACACCCCGTTCCTCGGGCTTTACGCCGCGGTGACGAGGCAGAACCTCGACGAGGAGCCTGCCGGGGGTTGGCGGCCGCTCGAACGCATGACCCGCGAGCAGGCGCTCCGGTCGATGACGATCGACGCGGCGTACGCGGGATTCAACGAGAAGAGCGTCGGGTCGATCGAGGTTGACAAGCTCGCCGACTTCATCGTGATCGACCGGGACTACATGACCTGCCCGCCCAGAGCGATCGCTGACACGGTTGTGCTCTCGACCTGGGTCGAGGGGACCGCGGTCTTCACACTGCAGGAAACGAATCCGTAGTTCACGGCAATGCGGCACCGCTCCGCGCGTTTACACGGGTGATGCTGATGATCAGGTTTGCAATCTTGCTTCTGTATGTCGTTCTCACGCCCGCCTGCCAGGCGAGACAGCCCGGCTGGAACGAGGTGGACAGACAAGTGCGACGGATGCTTTTCTCGCATCCATTCATGCTCGACGGCGCATCGGTCTATGTGGGCCGACCCGACGGGAGCGTGATCTACGAGAAGCACTACGGCGAGTACGACGAAACCACACGCGTCCCACTCGCGTCTGCGAGCAAGCTCGTTTCCGCGGTTGCCGTCATGCGGCTCGTTGAGAGCGGAGATCTCGACCCCGAAGCGCCGGTCAGCACGTATCTACCCGAGTTTGCGAGCGAAGAGGTCGGTCACGAAAAGAGCGAGATGACCATCGAGCAGATGTACTCGATGACGAGCGGTTTCCCGGGCTCGGGCGTGAGATCAAAGGCGCTGCGCGACCGGAGCATCACGCTCCAAGAGGCGGTCGAACATATCGCGTGCTGCGTTGATCTCGCAAGCGAGCCTGGCACCGTGTTCACATACACGGGATACGGGATGCACGTGGCGGGCCGGGTCTGCGAAGTGCTTTCGGGACAGGCATACGACGAGTTCTTTGACACCCAGATCAACGAACCACTGGGCACGAACTTCACGTGGGACGGTCTTGGAGAAACCACGAACTTCCGCCCCGCGGGCGGCGGCGCTGCATCACTCGCGGATTACACCAAGCTCCTCACGCTGGTTGCGAGTGGAGGCGAAACCCAGGACGTCAGGCTGCTTACACAAGAATCGACCGACTGGATGATGACCGAGAGGACGATTGACCTTAAAGCAGGATCGCTCCCGCGGGATGCCGAGAGAGCCCGCGCCGGGTACGCCTTCGGGATGTGGGTCGAGAAGCGCGACGAGCAGGGCCAGCCCACTGTCGTTTCAAGCCCCGGAGCGTTCGGATTCACGCCATGGATCGACCTCGAAGACGACTACGTGGGGATCATCATGATCAAGGGCGTCCGTCAGCGATTGCTCTCGGATATCGATTCGATTCGTGAAGCTATTGATCAAGCCGTGAATTTTGAGGCGGCAACAGACCGCTAGGTTGAGTCAGACTCTCTGCCGTACACTTACACCGTGTCGAAGACGGCTCCAAAGCGATGGACCACGCGCATGCTTCTCGCGTGGATGACTGAGGCCTTTCAGCAGAAGGGGCTCGAGTCGCCGCAACTCTTTGCGCAGCTCTTGATGTGCCACGTGATCGGTTGCGACAGGCTCAAGCTCTACACCGATGCGGACAGACCCGCCAGCGAGATCGAACGCTCGACGCTGCGAGATCTCGTCAAGAGAGCCGTCGAGCACGAGCCTGTTCAGTATCTGACGGGCGAGGCGATGTTCTACGGCCTTCAACTCAGCGTCAGCCCGAGCGTTCTCATCCCGAGGCCTTCTTCAGAAACGATCGTCGAGACTGTGCTCCAGCACTGCAAGCACCAGCCCGGGTTTGGGGGCAAGGTTGGAGAGAACATCCTGATCGCCGACGTGTGCACGGGGTCCGGCTGCATCGCGCTCGCGCTCGCCAAGAACCTGCCCGGGGCTCGGGTGGTTGCGACCGACATCTCAAACGATGCGCTCGATGTTGCGCGAGCGAACGCAGAGCGGCTCGGACTGACGGAGCGCGTCGAGTTTGTTCAGGGTGACCTGCTCGAAGCACTCGGCAAGCACCCCGCAGCGGGCCACGCGGGCGGCCTTGACTTCCTGGTCTCGAACCCGCCCTACATCCCCGATGACGAGTGGGAAGATGTGGAACCGAACGTCAAGGACCACGAGCCGACACTGGCGCTCCGGGGCGGCATGGACGGGCTCGCACTGGTCCGCCCGTTGCTCACCGATGGACCCAAGCTCGTCCGCGAGGGTGGGCTCGTGCTCACAGAAGTCGCCGCATCACGCGCGGCTGAAGCCAAAGCCATCGCGGAGAGCGCTCAGCGCGTCGCGAAGGTTGAGATTCTCAGAGACATCGACGGGCTCGACCGAGTAATCAAGCAGACCCTCGGGGCGTAAGTGCTTTATGCACTTCGTCGATCAGTCGCGCCGCTTGGAATGGCTTGTACAGCACGTTCCGCATGCCTTCTTGTGATGCGCGAACGATCGAGTGGTGCGGGTCGTACCCGAAACCCGTCATCAGGATGATCGCTTCTTCGGGGACGATCCGGGAAGCCACGCTGAACACCTCGTAGCCGTTGCGGTCGGGCATCGAGATATCACTGATGACAAAGTCGAATCGCTCGTGCCCGTCGGCGGCCGAGGCCTCGAGTTCATTGATAGCTTCCTGCCCGTTCTTGCAGAGGGTGACATTGCAGCCGCGACGCCCGAGCACATCGGCGATCATCGAGCCGATGCGGTCGTTGTCGTCGGCGACGAGCGCCCGCTTGCCCTTGAGCACCTCGTCGACCTTGACGGTGCTGAGGTCATCCACACCGAGCAGCGTGTTCGGTCCCGCGGCGACGTTCTTCAGCCGGTTGCGGATCGCCTCGACATCGGCGCGGATCTTGGCGAGGTGAGCCGCGGTCTCGGGGTCTTTGATCGACTCTGAACAGATGTCGGTCTCACGCAGGATATCGTCGAGCGGCGCTTTGATCTCGCCCTCGAAGCGTCCTGTAATCGAGGCGCCAGTCGAGGAACGCTCGACGACGAGCATGTTGAGTGTTTGCAGCGCCATCGCGACGTACCGGCTGAACTGGGCGACGTACTGCACGTCCTGCTCGTCGAAGGCGTCGACCTCTTTCGACTCGATGTCCAGCACGCCGATGATGTGCTCGCCGACCATCAGGGGCACCGTCAGCGAGCTGCGGGCCTCGCTTGCGCCGACGAGGTACTTCTCGTCGGTCGTCGTGTCGTGGCAGATGTATGGCTTGCCCGTCGCGGCGACGTAACCGATTGTGCCGTTGCCTTCCTCGGCGGGGTAGAGCTCAAGGTCGATCGCGTCCTGGGTGAAGCCCACACTGATGACGGGCTCGAGCCGACCGGTGTGATCGTCGATCAGGCGGATCGTGAAGTGGTCGTAATCCAGCACGTCCTTGGACGCCTTGGTGACCCGTTCCTCGAGAAGCCTGAGCCTCTGCGCCGCGTTCATCTTTGCGACGGCATCGCGGTCGAACCTGTTGAGTCTCGCGCCGGCCTGCTCGACGGCCTTGAGCTTCTTTCGAACAATGCCCGTGTGAGAGATGTCCCGGAGCACACCGAGATCGGAAGAGCACC
>WUAK01000309.1 GCA_009827205.1 Phycisphaeraceae bacterium
ATAGGACGCCGCGTTCACGGTCGTAAGCGATCTCGTACGATCCGAGATCAAGACCACCAAAGCGCTCAAGCGAGATCTCATACGTCGGCGAGATATCTTTGCCCCCGAGCAGCACCGAGTCGGCATCACGCCCGGTGAGCAATTCGCACCATGCATCCGCATACGCAGCACCCTCGCCTTCCCAACCACCGGTACCACGAGAACTCACCAGCATGGACTCGTTCGACACGATCTGAGCAACCGAGAACCGCTCGATCTCACTCGCCGGGATCCCCAGCGTCCGCTTGCTGATGAACGAAGCAGGATCGACTTCGAGCAACCGATCCAGTTCCTTTGATACCGTCAGCCGAGTCCGTGCAACTTCAGAGCGATCGCTCCCAGCCACAAGCGAAAGAGACACGTCAGCCACGCCTGAATCGGCTCCAGTGATCACGGTGTACTGCCGGTCACCCCCGTCTGACTGGCCGGGCACTGTAGCGGTCAGCGTTCGGATCTCGCCCTCAACTTTTGCATCCGTAAACGAGTCGGAGTTCAAACCAATAAGCCCTTCAAGGAGAGCTTGCACAGCAGCCGGATCAGCGGGCGCCGCAACCGGATATGTGAGAGACCAACTCTTGCCAATGCGCTTGAGCGAGAGCATGACAAGGTCTGAATGCCCGATCGAGATCGATGTCACGTTTGCATCGAACCCGGGCAGCACTGACGGATCCCTCCACATCAGCAGGGCGTCGGCTTTGAGGAAATCGCCGACCTCCCTGCCGACCGCCATCCACTGCTCGCTGCCGTGCACACGGACAGGCAGGAGGCCAGCGAGTGCTCTCGCCCCGACATCCATCGATGTGAGCAGACTGCCATCGGTGCTCTGGATGAAAACCTCTGAGGCCAGAGTCAGATCCGCCTCGGGCCCTCTCTGGAGTTGTGTGTTGCTCAGGATCCGGGCCCCTGCGTTGCGTGTTGATTCGGATGCAGGCCATGCGCCACTTCCTCGACCTGATGGGCCACCCCAATTGACCAGCCACCCACCCCAGGCATGATCAGCGGAGATCAGCACATACGAGTCGTCCTTCTCCCGCACCTCGATCGCGCCGATCTGGCTGGGCGGCGCTTCGACCAGCCGCCTCGCGTCCTGCTTTGTTTGATTCGGACCAGCGCCCTTTGGCTGCGTGAGAACGACCGCGCCGATAAGCAGAGCAAGCACCCCGACTAAGATAGCTACAGCGCGTCCCGACATGCGCGGAGTCTATCACCCGTCGGCTAAGCAGGAGCAGCACATCGCGCATTCCCGATCCAACCCGAAGCGTTCCTCAGACGCAAGTCCGATCGTGGGCATTCTCGCCGACGTGCAGACGTTCAACAGCCGCCCACGCCACGTCATCACCTCGCACTACACCCAGCGTATTGTCGAAGCTGGGGCTGTCCCCATCGTGCTTCCGCCCGCGATCAACGCTCTGGAACAGCACGCTGCTATCTGCGACGCGGTCGTCCTCGTTGGTGGAGATGATCCGCGAACCGAGCCATTCGGTGAGCCGACGCACCCCGAAGCCAAGCATGTCGATCCGGTGCGACAGGAATACGAAACAACGCTCATCAATCACCTCGCCGAGCACTCGCCCGATACACCGGTCCTGGGTGTGTGCCTCGGTATGCAGATGATGGCGCTCATCGCGGGCGGCCACCTCAACCAGCACCTGCCCGAAACGCATGATTCCCATGCAGACCACTGGGACCACGATCATGAGATCATTCCTACTGGAGATTCCCCCATCGGGCATGGCATGGTTCACAGCAATCACAGGCAAGCCATCGACGACCCCGGCTCGATGGCTGTTCTCGCCACCGCACACGACGGCGTCATCGAAGCCGTGGGTGATTCAAGCCGCGCATTCTACGTCGGCGTGCAGTGGCACCCTGAGCGCACGCAAGAGGATGTGCTCGGAGCCAAGCTGTTCCGTGATTTGGTCGCCGCGATCAGGCGATGAGCTGGGTCGAACTCTGAACGCCGAGTGATGCGTAGATCTCGCGCGTCGCGCTGGACTTGTTCAGGGTGTAGAAATGGATACCGTCGATGCCGTTGTCGAGAAGGTCGGCGCACTGCTGGGTCGCCCAGTGGATGCCGACACGTCTGACGGATTCTTCATCGCCGTTGGTCCGGTCGAGTGCTTTCAGCAGCTTTGCCGGGAAGTGTGTCCCAAGCGCGAGCTCCGCCATCCTGCGCATGCCCGTGATGCTCGTCACGGGCATGATCCCCGCGATGATCGGGACACTGATCCCCGCGTGCCGGCAGCGATCCCGGAAGTCCAAGAACGAGTGGTTGTCGAAAAACAGCTGCGTGATGATGAAATCGGCGCCCGCGTCAACCTTCGCCCGCAGGTGATCCATCTCCTCGAGCCTGTTGGGTGTGCTCGGGTGACCCGCCGGGAAGCCCGCGACGCCTACACCAAATCCTTTGCCGTTGATATGCGTGCCGCGGTCGTTGAACCGCTGGATTGCCGCGACGAGCTGCGCTGCGTACTTGAACGCATCGTCCTCGAAACGATGCCCCTGAGCCGATGCGGGTGGGTCGCCTCTCAGCGCGAGGATGTTGCTGATCCCCTGCTCCGCGTACCGCTCGAGCAGCGACTCAATCTCATCTCTCTGATGGCACACACATGTCAGGTGCGGCATCGCGTTCAGCGAAGTCTCCCGCTTGATCCGGCCGACCAGGTCGTTCGTCAGCTCACGGGTCGAACCGCCCGCGCCGTACGTCACGCTTACAAACGAGGGCTGCAGCGGCTCGAGGTCAGTGATCGTCTTGAACAGGTTCGCCGCGCCCTGCTCGGTCTTGGGCGGGAAGAACTCGAACGAGAACGTCGCCTTGTCACGCTTGAACATGTCCCGCATGTGCATGGTCTGATCCTCGTGGTGCAAAGCACTCGGGGAGATTTCTCCCCCAGAGTGTGAAGCGATTAGTAGCGGTAATGGTCGGACTTGTACGGGCCTTCGACAGGCACGCCAAGGTACTCAGCTTGGTCAGCAGTCAGCTTCGTGAGCCTCACGCCGAGCTTGTCGAGGTGAAGCCTCGCAACCATCTCATCAAGGTGCTTGGGAAGCACGTACACCTGGTTCTCGTAATTGTCGAGGTTCTCGTGGATCTCGATCTGAGCGATCACCTGGTTCGTGAAACTCGCGCTCATCACAAAGCTGGGGTGACCGGTTGCGCAGCCGAGGTTCAGCAGGCGGCCCTCGGCGAGCACGAGAATGCTCTTGTCGAGATCCTTGAAACGGAACTCGTCGTACTGAGGCTTGATGTTGATCCGCTCGGTGTTGCCATCCTTCGCAAGCTTCTCCATCTGGATTTCGTTGTCGAAGTGACCGATGTTGCCGACGATCGCCTTGTCCTTCATCTGGCGCATGTGCTCGTGCGTGATGATGTCCTTGTTGCCCGTCGTCGTAACGAAGATGTCAGCGGTCCCGATCACGTCTTCAAGACGCACAACCTCGAGTCCCTCCATCGCAGCCTGCAGCGCACAGATCGGATCGATCTCGGTGACCAGCACTCGGCAGCCCTGCCCGCGTAGCGACTGGACACAGCCCTT
>WUAK01000310.1 GCA_009827205.1 Phycisphaeraceae bacterium
CGGCGACAGTCAGCGATGGCCTCCTCAAGCACACGATCGAACTCTTTCCCCCGATGGCTGTGCTCTAGCACGCCGACACCAGAACCGAACAGGCTCCAGAGGTCTTCCTGTGTCCGGCGGATCACCTCTTCGGGCACAACGCCTGGACCTGCCGAGAAGTTGAACGCACGCTTGACGGTGTTCAGATCGTTCGTCGCAACACTGGTCATGTCTGACTCCACAAAGCCGAGCCCGATCAGGCCCCGGCGGATTCCATATCGAGCTGGGCGCGATTCACAACGCACTCAGCCGCCCCAGTCTCCTTGAAGACCTTCACGAGTTCGACAACCTTGTCCGACACAGCCAGCTGTGCCTGATCGGTTGAAGCACCGCAGTGATGAGTGCAATACACGCCGGGTGTGCTGGCGATCGATGGGCACCAGTCTCCATCCTTGAAACCGGGCTGATCACGGTACACATCGAGGGCGGCTCGTATGCCCTTATTCTGGCAAGCCTCGGCTAGCGCCGCTTCGTCAACCACCGGACCGCGGCTCGTGTTGATGAAGTACGCCCCGGGCTTCATCGCCGAGAAGAACTCCTTGTCGCACGACCCTTTCGTCTCGTCGGTCACCGGAACGTGCACGCTTACCGCGTCCATCTCGGGCAGCTTGTTGAGAACGGCATCACGGGTCGACTCGATCGAAGTCGCACCCAGTCGCTCGACTTCACCAGAAGACAGGTGACGCGACGTCGTGTAAACGTTCATCCCGAATGCCTTGGCGCGGCTCGCAACTTCCTGGCCGATCGCGCCGAACCCGTGAACAAACAGGTTGAGTCCCTTCAGTCCCCGAGCCTTGCCGTACTCTTTCTTGTTCCAGTGACCCGACTTCAGCTCGGTGTCCTGCTGGATGATCCGTCGGTCGAGGTTGATCAGGTGCCCGATCGTGAGCTCGGCGACGGCGACCGCGTTCATGCCGGGGCAGTTGCTCACGGGGATGCCACGGTCAGCGGCATGGGCGTGGTCAATGTTGTCGTATCCAGAACCAGCCCGGATGATGTAGCGCAGTGATTCGCCGGCATCGATGACGTGGGCCGGCACCTTGGTGCTTCGGACCACCAACACCTCTGGCGCGACCCTCGCGAGTGCCTCGGGGAGTGTCTCGGGCCCGAGATCTGGCTCCACAGTCACTTCGCAACCGAGGGCTTTCAGCCCCTCGATGCCCTGATCTTCGAACTTATCAGCAATCAGCACACGCACAGCAGGCCTCCAGACTCGCCGGGGGTGTCCCGGACGCCTGATGATAGACCCTGCACATGTCAAGGACCGGCGCTAACCCTCTGTGAGAGGCCTCTGTTCACGACCGGATCGCCGTCGAAGTCGATGCCCTTTAGGCCCATCCGTGTGTGCTCGTAGTAAGTAGGAAGACGTGCCTGTTGAGCCCCAACAGGATCCCAGCCATCCGTCGGGATGTAATTGTACTGGGCTGAGGGCATATCCGGCTCATCCGCACCGAAGTTCGGGTTGTTCGGCCAGTAACCGTAATTGGCCTCTTCTGTGGTGCGATACGCCGCGTGCCCATCGTAGAAAAGAAGAGCAACCTGTGCATCGCTGAACGCGTAATAGCGATCTTCCTTGCCCTTGTGGCGTTGGTAGGCGTCGTACATCATTACTTTGTTCGAGGGATGCGCCACCTCATCGAGTCGGCGTTTACCAAGCGTGTTCTTTACGACAGGCATCCTGTAGAAATTTTGCGACTGATACCGCTGCACCGTGAAGGGCCACTTATACCTCCGGGAGTCTCCTATCGCGAACGTCTGGGCGTGTCCGTAATCAGGGGAGTAGTGAGCCGTTACAACTTGATAGCTCGAGCTGAATGCCCACCGCCAGAGGTGGTTGAAACCTGTCTGCCCGCTCGGCGGCCTGTACGCGTTGCCTGCGGGGTCCTCTAGAAACTCGTTGATGTTCTTTTGCCAGTATGTCCTGGCGCGATCGGCGGGTGAGATCACTGTTTCAGTAGGAAGGTTCTCACCCATGTGGTCATTGACCACTAGATGATTGTAAAGCACATATGGCGTGTGATTCGGAGATGCCACATTGACTTCTGGGGGCAACGATTCGTGCTTGAACAATCGAGAAACGATATCGAGTTGCTGTAACGCTGCTGCACGAGCAGTTTCACCTTCACCAAGACTGGCACACTCTCTGGCCAACTCGTCATTGATTGTCTGAGGAGCTTCGCCCGGTACCCAGGAGAAGGTGTACGCGCGTGAGTCGTTCTCAGCCGCGTACGACGCCGCGGCGACCCCGTGCTGGCGGAGGTTGTTGTTCGTGATCATCGCTTGGGCGCTCCGGCGGGCATTGCCCAGTGCCGGGAGCAGGATCGAAATCAAGAGAGCGATGATCGAGATCACGACCAACAGCTCGATGAGCGTGAACGCGCGTGTAGACCGGTGACACTTCATACCAGTTCCTTCCGAGTCTGACCCCCTGCGGTTTCAGTATATCCCAAAACAAAAGCGGCACCCCGGAGGGCGCCGCTTGAAGAATTCAGTTGGACACTGTGAAAGGCGGTCTCAGACCATCACATCTGGTTCGATCTGCCCTCTCTCGCAACGGGTTCGCCCTTGAAGTCGACACCCTGGAGGCCCCAGCGGGTCTGGTCGTAGTAGACGGGCACCAGAGCTCGCTGTGCACCGACCGGATCCCACCATCGAATTGGCGAGTACCAGTACGTGTCTGAGATCTCGTTCGGGCTGCTTGCGCCGCTGCTCGGATTGTTTGGGAAGAATCCGTAGTTGGAGTCACGCGTCAGGACATTCTCGACGTGGCCGTCATAGAAGAGGGCGGGGACTTGGCTGTCCTCGAACGCAAAGTACTGCTCGGGCCCTGTGAACCGCTGGTAGGTTTCGTAGAGCAGCACTTTCTTTGATGGGAAGGCAACTTCTTCGAGCTTGCGACGACCGAGCACATTCGGATCGGTAGGCATGCGGTACTGGTTGCTGTTGGCCCCGCGCTCAACCGTCCTGGGCCATCGAGGATCACCCGGGCTGCCCGCGTCGGGTGAGTAGTGAGCCGAAATGGTGGTGTACGACGAGCTGAACGCCCATCGCCAGAGCTGGTTGAACTGCGTCTGCCCTGATGGCGGGCGGAATGCGTTGCCGGCCGGATCATCGAGATACTCGTCCATGTTCTCTTGCCAGTAGTTACGAGCCTTGTCACCGGGCGAGATGACCATCTCAGCCGGGAGGGACTCGCCGATGTGATCGTTGATCACGAGGTGGTTGTAGAGCACGTAAGGCGTGTGGTTTGTTGGTGCGGTTGAAACTTCCGGAGTGACATCAGGGTGCTTGAATAGCCTGGTCACGATATCAAGCTGCTGATACACAGCCGCTCTTGTCTGAGCCGTCACTGAACCGGGGTTCAGGTTCCCGCATGCGATAGCAAGTTCGGTGTTCGAAGTCTGGGGAACTTCGCCGGGCTTCCACGAGAACGAATACGCCCTCGCGTCATTCTCAGCGCCGTACGACGCGGTCGCGACACCCTGCTGACGCTGGTTGTTGAGGC
>WUAK01000032.1 GCA_009827205.1 Phycisphaeraceae bacterium
ACGCCGTGGCTCGTAGCGCTCTGGACGGTCTTTGGCGCAACGGTGAAGACCTCGCCCAATGGGTCGATCTCAGCGATGGCTTTGTGGAGAGCGATGAGGCCCGGGGCATTGATGCCGTCGTCGTTGGTGAGGAGGATGCGCATGGCTGAGCGTATCCACCTCGCCCGGGGGGCGGATCAATCCTGGATGAAGTCGCCGAGGTGCTCAAAGACGGGGCCGAGATGCTTCTCGTAGTTCTTCCAGCGCGCGATGCGAGAGGTATAGAGCGCAGAACGAACCTGGTCTCTGCTGGCGGTGTTTGTGATCCGCCCCCCCGATGTGTGATCGAGCATTGCTTCTTCGAACTCGATGCCGAGAAAGGCACAGAGACCTCGCAGCACTGGCTCGGGGTCGGAGACAAGGTCCTCGTAGTTGACCTCGAGCATGTCTGGCCTGGAACCGGGCGAGGGCAAGTTCTGCCAGGCATTCATCAGTGCGAAGTAGTCACGACAGAAAAGCGCGAGGTCTTCGATCGTGTTGGCTTGGCCGTGGGCGCCGAGCATCCACTGCATGTAGTAGGACAGGCACGTGTCGCGTGGATCTCGTCGTGTATGGATGACTCTGCACCCGGGCAGGAGCCTTGCGAGCAGAGGCAGCTGCGCGAAATTGAATGGCTGCTTGTCGGTGAGCAGCTCGATCCCCGGCTCGCGATCGGCTTCGTAGGACTCGATCACCGTTTGCGATAGCTCTTTTTGCAACTCGGGTGTCAGACGAGAGGGGTCGGTGATGAAGGGGATCACGCCGGGCTTTGCTTGCTGGATGGTCTGCGCTGCGCGGGTGATCTCGTTCCGCTCGCCGAGTGCTTTGATGAGCGGGTGACGCGAGAGCATCTGCTCCAGAAGCGACGAGCCGCTGCGGGGCATGCCGACGATGAATACGAGCCCGGTGCCGTCATCCGGCTCGCCTTCGTGTAGTAGCGAACTGGCGGAACTCCACGCCTGGATGCTGGCCTGCACGCGCTCGGTGTGCTCAGCTGGATCCCAGGGCAGGTTCCTGAGTTGCTTCGCTTGTTTCTGGAGCTCGAACGCCTCGTCGTATCGGCCGAGCAAGTCGAGTGCGCCCGATGCCCGGGCACTGATCACGCAGCGAAGACCAGAGGGAACTTTCTCATTGCCCGCGAAAGCGAGCAGGTCATCGATGATCGCCTCTGGTTTGATGTGCTCTGGGATCAGCCTTGCGCGCGCTGCGCACGCCCTGGCTTCGTTGAGCTTTGTACGCTCGGTTTCGGGTGCGTGCTCTTCGTAGGAATCAAGCAACTCAACCGCCTCTGGACCCCTGTTCAAGTCCGCCAGCAGGTCGGCCTTCTGAAATACCGCGGGCCCGAACCAGGGCTTGGCTCTTCTGGCGCGCCGGACGGCTTCGAGCGCTTCGTCCAACCTACCCAGCCTCGCGAGCACCGCGGCCTGCTCCGTCGCGGCGGCTGCGTGCCCCGGCGCAAGCCTGGCGACCTGTGCAAAGACCGCGGCGCTCTGAGCGTGCTGACCGATCAGCATGAGAGATCTCGCGAACGTGAGTGCGGCGGGGAGGTGCCCCTTAGCGTGCTCCATGACCGGCGCGAGCGTGCGCGCAGCCTGGAGCGGCTTGCCCGCCTTGAGCATCGCCTCGGCCTGCTGGGCGGCTTGATGGATCTGAGCTTGTGTCGGCCCGTTCGTCAATCGACATCTCCGCTGGCGTCGATGTACTCGCTGGCGTGCTCGATGAACGGACCGAGGTGTTTCTCGTACCGCTTCCAGCGCGCAACGCTGGACGAGTACAGCCCGCTCTTGACCTGGTCTCTGCTCGCGGTCGCCACAACACGGTCTGACTGCGTGTGATCGAGCACCGATGGGTCGTACTCGAGCCCCACGAACGCAAGTACTTCACGCATGATCTCTTCTGGGTCTGTGACCACGCGTTCGTAGTGCACATCCATCATTTCGGGCCTTTGATCCGGCGCGCGCAGTTCGGCCCACGCGTCCATCATGCGGCGATAATCGCGGTAGTACCTGCCAAGTGTTTCAAACGAATTGGCTTGGCCGTGGTCGCCGTTGAACCAGAGCGTGTGGTACGACACCGCGACATCGCGAGGGTCGCGCAGCGTGTGCAGCACCTTGCATCCCGGAAGGATCCTGGCCAGCAGGGGCACGTGGGCGAAGTTGAAGGGCTGCTTGTCGACGGTCATCCGCTTCCCGGCTCGGTTTGCCTCTCGCACGGTCCGTTGCACGTGCTCTGCGATCTGCTGGCACAGCTCGGGGGTGAACTTAGAGAGATCACTCACAAGAGGGAGCAGTCTGGGGGGCGGGCGATCGACCGTGCCCGCGGCGAGAGTAATGTCGTTGCGCTCGCCGAGCGGGTGGACATCGAGATGTCTTGAGAGCATCTGTTCGAGCAACGATGAACCGCTACGGGGCATACCGAGCACGAAGATCATGCCCGACCCATCAACGGTGGACTTGGGTAGATCAGCCGCGGCTTCGGATGTCCACGCCTTGATGCATGCGTCCACTCGACGCGTGTGCTGGTCGGGGTCCCAGGGAACCGCACGCAGCTGCTTGCAGTGTGTGTTCGCCTCGATCGCTGCGTCATACTCGCCCTGCTTGTCTAGAAGGACCGAGATCCGCGACGCGACGAGTGCGCGCTGCTTCGGGTGGATGCGCTCGTCATCGACGTACCCACGAGCCTCTTCGAGCAGCGGCCCGGGCTCGTAGTGCTTTGGGGCAAGCCTCATGCGTGTGGTGCAGAGATGAGAGAGATGGTGCGGCGTGCGCACCGATTCGGGTGCGTTCTGGTCGAACCCGTTGAGCAACTCGACGGCCTTCTCTTCTTCGCCGAGGTCCATGAGGAGCTCTGCCTCGAGCATCGCTGCGCGCGGCTCCCAGGGTGCGGTCTCCCTCGCTCGCTGGACGTGGCTCAGGCTCTGATCGAACCGGCCAGCGCGCTTGAGTGAGATCGCAAACTCGGTGCGCACACCCGAATCGCTGGGTTTGAGCTTGAGGGCCTTCTGGAACACAGCCGCGGCTCGCTCGTGTTGGCTCAGCATCGAGATCGCCCTCGCATAGATCACGAGAGCCGGGAACACTTTCTCAGCGAATTGCATCGCGGGCTGGAGTGTCGCGACAGCCTTATGGGGCTGGCCCGCGCGCAGGAATCCCTCGGCCTGCTGCGCTCTGGCGATGATCTGCTGGGGTGTTGGTTTGGGTGGTGCCATCGTGTCTGCGTCTTTCTTTGCCCTGGTTTGAGAGCGTACCACCTAACTTCTTGTATTGGTATCTCTTGTGCCAATCTCTGCGCAGCCTGAATTGTATCAAGCATGCCGCCAGCAGCATCCCGGATGAACCCGCAACCATGTAATGCGGGATATAGATCGCGGGGGAGAAACTCTGATCGAGATAGATCGAGTGGTCAAGTTGCCATGCCCTGTGTACGGCCCAGGCGTTTACGCCTGAACTAGCAATCCAGACTCCGAGAATAGCAACAGCCAATTGAAGCTTTGTCATCACCCAAGGAAGAGTGGATGCCGAAAAATTCAGACAGATAGCAGTGAACACGGAGACGAAAAGACTAATCAGCCAGATCTCAATATTTGGGAAGCCCGCTGAGTTCCACGGCATGGGTCCCCAGTGGCTCGTTGCATAAAGCCAATCCCAGTGGAACTTGGATTGAACGGGTACGACTACGAGCAGCGACGAAGCACCCAGCACAACAGCGGCCTCACGCGATGCTGATCGGATCTCCCAGCGTCCAGAGCGCAGTTGCTTCGTTCCCGGATCCTCTACACCACACTCTGGGCACCGAACGCCCTCAGCGAGACCTTTGAGGTCATAGTCACAGCAACGACAGTGACTCACTTTCATTCTTCTTGGTCTGTACGTAACCCACGTGGTTCCTAGAGGCTCAAACCTCGGCAACATAGGCGGGCGTAAAGGCTGGCCGTGTTGATCACCGCCGCGAAGCATGCTCTCCGGTTCGCAGTCACCGATTGAGCGGTTCGCCGCGACCTGTCCTACCCTGTATACAAGCGGTTTCATTACGCAGCAGATCCGAACGGAGCCACACCCGTGCAGACCAAGAACAACATCCTCGACGCGATCGGAGACACCCCGCTGGTGAGGCTCAACAAGGTTGTCCCGGACGGCTCCGCCGAGGTGTACGTCAAGTGCGAGTTCATGAACCCGGCCGGGTCCATCAAGGATCGGATGGCCAGCTACATCATCCACAAGGCCGAGGAAGAAGGCCTTCTCAAGCCGGGCGGCACGATCGTTGAGAATACCTCTGGCAACACGGGGCTCGGTGCTGCGATGACAGCTGCGGTGAAGGGCTACAAGGCCGTCTTCACCATGCCCGACAAGATGAGCCAGGAGAAGATCGACGGCCTCCGTGCGTTCGGGTCCGAGGTCATCATCACCCCCACCGATGTCCCGGGCGACTCACCCGACCACTACGTCAACGTCGCCAAGCGAGTCGCCGAGGAAACGCCGGGTTCGTTCTACCTCGACCAGTACCACTCGCAGTGGAACATCGAGGCGCACGAAGTCCTGACCGGTCAGGAGATCTGGGACCAGACCGACGGCGGTCAGATCGACGCGATCGTTGTCGGCACAGGGACAGGCGGCACGGCCAGCGGTATCGGGCGCTTCTTCAAGAAGAAGAACTCACCCGTCAAGATCATCGGGGTCGATCCGCTCGGAAGCGTCCACTACCAGATCTTCAAGACCGGCACCATGTCCACCCCTTACGTCTACAAGGTCGAGGGCCTCGGTGAGGACATCGTGTGCAAGGCGTTCGACCCGACCGCTGTAGATGAGATGTATCAGGTCAACGACTATGAGTGCTTCACCATGGCGCGCAGGCTCATCCGCGAGGAAGGCCTCTTCTGCGGCGGATCCTCGGGCGGGATGGCGCACATCGCGGTCAACATCGCAAAGGAAATGGGCGCGGGCAAGAAAATCGTCTGCGTCCTGCCCGACTCGGGCACGAGGTACGTCACCAAGTACCTCTCCGACGAGTGGATGAAGATGCACGGCTTCCTCGAGCCTGACAAGGGTCTCGGGCTTATCGAAGACATGCTCGGCGATTCGCGCGAGGTCATCACCGCGAGCGAAGCCGACAGCGTCGGAAGCATCATCAACCTCATGAAGAGCAAGGGCATCTCGCAGGTCCCGATCATGAACGGCAGCGCCGCCAAGCCCGTGGGCATTGTCCACGAGGTCGACGTCCTGCGCGGCCTCCAGTCGGGCGAGATCACGACCGAATCGCCCGTGCGCGGTGTCGAGAAGCCGATCGGAGGCTTGCTCTACCCGAAGGCGCGCGTCGAGGAGCTTTACGGCGTGTTTGGTCAGGACCAGGCCGCGATCGTGATCGATGAGGGCAAGATCGTGGGCATCCTGAGTCAGATCGATCTGATCGAGTTCCTGGCGAAGAAGCAGTAATCAGCAAAGCACCAACCAGCGAGAGATAGCAACACACATGGCACACGACCACACCCACGGCTTCGGCACCAAGGCGATCCACGCGGGCCAGGCGCCCGACCCCTCCACCGGCGCGATCATGACGCCCATCTACCAGACGTCCACGTACGTCCAGCAGAGCCCGGGCAAAATCATCGGTGAGTACGACTACTCACGCGCAGCCAACCCGACGCGGACCGCGATCGAGGCCAACCTCGCGGCGCTCGAGGGTGCCAAGCACGGGCTGTGCTACTCGTCGGGTGTCGCCGCGACGGGCGTTGTGCTGCACACACTGAGCGCGGGCGACAACGTGCTGCTCTGCGACGACGTGTACGGCGGGACGAACCGCCTCTTCCACCGCGTCTTCAAGCAGCTCGGCGTCGAGACCACGCTCGTCGACATGACCGACCTCAACAAGCTCGAGGACGCGTTCAAGGACAACACGAGGCTCGTGTGGGTCGAGACGCCGACCAACCCGACGCTCAAGTGCATCGATATCGAGGGTGTCGCCAAGATTGCGCACGCCAAGGGCGCCAGGCTCGCGGTCGACAACACGTTCGCGACGCCTTACCTGCAGAACCCGCTGGCGCTCGGCGCCGACGTGGTGTGCCACTCGACGACCAAGTACATCGGGGGCCACTCCGACGCGATCGGGGGCGCACTGCTGACCAACGACGACGAGCTGCACCGAGAGCTCAAGTTCATCCAGCTCTCAGAGGGCGCGGTGCCCGGCATCATGGAGTGCTTCTTGCTGCTCCGCTCGACCAAGACGCTGCACATCCGCATGGAGCGCCACTGCGCCAACGCCAAGCGCGTCGCGGGCTACCTCAGCGAGCACGGCGCGGTCGAGAAGGTCATCTACCCGGGCCTCGAGTCGCACCCACAGCACGAGATCGCCAAGAAGCAGATGCGAGATTTCGGGGGCATGGTCACGATCTACCTCAAGGACGGGCTCGACAAGGCCCGCACCATGCTCGAGCGCGTGCACCTCTTCGGGCTCGCCGAATCGTTGGGCGGGGTCGAATCGCTCATCGAGCACCCGGCCATCATGACGCACGCGAGCGTGCCGCCCGAGCAGCGAGAGCAGCTGGGCATCAGCGATGGGCTCGTGCGCCTCTCGGTTGGTATCGAGGATGTCGAAGATCTGATCGAGGATCTGGATCAGGCGCTGGCCTGATTAGTTCGACAAATACACAGCAAATACAGCATAAGACAAGCCAACTATTGGTATTACAGCGACTGGAATCCATGCAATCCATAGCCACTTCAGCTTTGTTCTGGCTGGAAGCTGTTCAACCATGTCTCTTGCTATACACCACCGCACAAGCAGCCCAACATACAGAACTCCTATAAGCGCACCGTAGCATGTAGCAAAAGACAAAATCGACGAAACCCCAAAGCCGCACCTGATCCATTTGATCAGGGCCTTGCTTTTCTCGTGCTGTTCGAACAGTTGGACATTGAGTGTTACGCCGCATTCTGGGCAACAAGTGACCTGAAGCCTGTCAAGTCCATGCCCGCAACATGGGCACTTTGGCAACGTGTGATTGAGTAGGAACCTTCGTAGCTCTTGTTCTTCCCAATTTTCCATAGTCGAAAGAGCTCTTGCTCAAGCTATATTTCGCTTTGCACGCCGCACAATACGATCTGTTTCGGGCGTATCCGATTCATCGAGCCACCGATCGGTCAGCTCGATCACGAACTTAGGCGCGGTCTTGCCCGCGTCGTTTAGCCAGTTGGCGACCGAGTCCTGTACGTACTTACTGCTGTCGGACTTCAGAGGTTCGAGCAGGGGCAGCGCCGGGGAAGGGTCTTCTTTGAGGCTCGTGATGTGCGCGCACCACACGCCGCGGGGGCGGGTGGCTTCTGTCGCAAACCGGCGGACGTTGGCGCTCCTGGACGTCGTCCACGGGGTGAGCAGCGTGATCGACCGCGCGACATCCTCGATGATCCGGTCGCGGACGCCCAGCCAGGCGGATTCGCGGACGCCGAAGTGCTCGTCGTCGGCGAACGGTTTGATGCGCGCGATGCGTTTCTTCAGCGACCAGCCCCTGGTCTCGGTCAGCCCGATCACCATGCAGCACCAGCCGCGAACCGTGTCCGACGGGTGGTCTGCGAAGCGGTCGATCGCGTCGTCACCGAAGTGATCGAGCAAAATCGCCGCGGCGGTCCGCCAGCGGTTCATGAGCCCCATCTCGGGGTCGTCCGTCAGAGGCTTGATGCCCTTCTTCCCGAGCTCGGGGGCTGCGTTCAGCAGGAGCTCTGCGGTGTTGATCGCCAGCCCCTCGCCCAGGTTGACCGTCGGGATCTCGCCCTTGTTGAGCGCGCGGAGCACGTCATTCGGTACGTTCTTAGGGCTCGAGGCGCCCTTGCGGTTTGGGTCGATCTTGCCAGGCATCAGAAGGGCCTGCGCGTCGGGTTGATCAGCAGGTTGTCGCGCCCGGGGATGATGACGTCGGCGACCTCGATCGCCTCGGCGAAGCTCTCGCGCGCCTTGTCGAGGTCGTGCGCATCGTCGAGCACCTTGCCCTGATCGAGATGCTCCGTCGTCGCGACGGCGTCGCCCGTGATGAGCGTCGTGCGGGTGGGGTAAGCCAGGAGCAAGCCGCAGGTTCCGGGTGTGACACCGGGCAGCGGGAAGAGGCTGACCATGTTCGTCAGCTTGTCCGGGGCGGCCTCGCACCTTGCGAGCATCGCGACCTGGAGTTCGAGTTCGCTGACGACGTCAGAACCCTGTCCCTCTTCGTCGAGCGCTTTCTTGAGTGTCATCGCAAGAGGTGTCCCCACCGCTTCGCGCTCGGCCTCGGACACGAGCCACGTTGCTTCTTCGAACGTGGGCAGCCCTCGGCAAGTGTCGGCTTTGAAACTCGTCAGGAAGACGTGCGTGATATCCGCGGGCGAGAGACCCGAACGCTCGAGCAGCCGGCTCGCGATGATCTGACCGGGCAGCCCCGGGTCGACCAGGATCGCGGCGTCGCCGTCGAGGATGAGTGTCGTCGTCGCGTGCGGCGGTCGCGGATCGCGCATCGCGTCCATGGGCCAGAGCGGGTGCCTCGCGAGTGAGCCGATGGAGATGATGCGGTCTTGCATGGGCAAACGTTAGTCGCCGTTGCCCGCGTCGTCGGCGGACAACTTGGTCAACGCGGGATGCCCGGCGTCTTTCTTGCGGATGATCGCCTCGATCACCGCTGGCGGGCACATCGACGCGAGCCCCTTGTGCAAGTCGTCGCCCATCGCGGCGATCTGCTTGATCAGGCTCGAACTCGTGTACGCGAAGCTCTGACCCGCAACCACGAACGCGGTCTCAAGCCCGGCGACCTCGCGGTTGGTCACGGCGAACTGGACCTCGTACTGCAGATCGGACAGGTTCCGGATGCCCCGCAAAAGAGCAGAGGCGCCGATCGAGCGGGCAAAGTCAACGGTCAGCCCGGTGAAGGCCTCGACCCTGACGAGACCCAATTCGGGTTCGCTGTCGCGCAGCTCGTCGATGAGAAGTTCTACAAGCTCGACCCGCTCGTTGGCCGAGAAGAGCTCGTCCTTGCCCGGGTTTCTGCCCACGGCAACAACGACCTCGTCGAAGAGACGCCTGCCGCGAGCGATGACGTCGAGATGACCGAACGTGACCGGATCGAACGAACCCGGGAAGACAGCGAGGTGCGTGCGGGTCTGTGCCATTGGATGATGGTACCAAACACAACCGGCCCCGGGGACAAACCCGGGGCCGGCGTCATTTCTCAGAGATTGAGGCGATGGATCACACCGCGGGGGGCGTGGGTAGATCGACCTCGGTCTGGTTCACATGGTTGAAGTAGTTGGTGTACGTGGCGAGCGCCGAAACGGCGACAACCTCGGCGACCGCGCCGTCGTCGTAGCCCGCGGCCTTGAAATCGCTGATGTCGCTGTCGGCGACGAAGCCCCGTTTCTCGTGCAGAGCCGTGGCGAACCTGCCGAGCGCGGTGAGCTTGGCATCACCGAGGTCTCCGCCGGTGCGGGCGGCGATGGTCTGCTCCTCGGTCAGGCCAGCGCCTTTGCCGATGTGGGTGTGGGCGGCCTGGCAGTAGTCGCAGCCGTTGCCCTGTGCGAAGACGAGTTGGATGACCTCTTGCTCCTTCGCCGAGAGCGAGGCTCCCGAGAGGGCACCCGATCCGTTGAGATAGAAGTTGAGGGCGGCTGCCGAGTTGCCCATGCCCTTGAAGATGTTGAGGTGCTTGCCCTTGAGCGGGCCGTCGAAGATCTCCTTGACGTCGTCCGAGGCGGATGCGGGATCAACAACGTTGAGACGTGCCATCTGAATACTCCTTTTCCTGGCCCGGATCCCGCCCTGAGTCGCTTTGGCTCAGGCCCGGGTCGGCCTCTTTGGACCGTGACAAACCCCGTGTTCGCGGTAAGTATGCCCGGCGAATTCAAAACTCTCGTGAAGTCAGGCGTAACCCTAGCCCCTGGGGTGGTTTGATACGCGATTCCAGCCCGATCGTGGGTATTGGAACTAGAATTGAGGGCCCAAACGGCCTGAGATTGGTCAGATCCGGTGAACGGAAACCGGACTGATTTTGAAAGCACACGGACGACTTTCCCACGCATTGCAGGGGACGCCCATGGATCGCGAGATGACCAGCCAGGCCATTGACCGCATGACCGATTGGTCAGAGTGGACGCGTATCGACACCCATTGCCACTCCAACGCCTCAGACGGGCCCGCCGTCCGTGCTCTTGGTGTCATCGGGATCCCAGAGTGCTACTCCGAGCCAGAGGCCGTCTACGACCAGGCCAAGGCCCGGGGCATGGATCTCGTCACCATCACCGACCACGACACGATCAAGGGTGCACTGACCCTCAAAGAGCGCGGCTTTGAGGACTTCATCGTGGGCGAGGAGGTCACGGTCTACTTCCCGGAGGACCGCTGCAAGCTCCACGTCCTCGTCTGGGGGCTCACACCCGAGCACCACGAGCAGATCGAGATGCTCGACCTGCGCGAAGATGTCTACGCCTTCTGCCACTGGCTCCGCGAGAACATGCTCCCCCACTCGCTGGCGCACCCGGTCTACATCCAGAACGGCAAGCTCAGCATGTGGCACCTCGAACGCTGCTGCCTGCTCTTCCGAGGGTTCGAGATCGTCAACGGCGCCCACGCGGGCACGCACCGTGAGAGCATCGAGCGCTTCCTGCAGTGGCTCGACCCCGAGCGCATCCGCGCGTTCAGCATCAAGCACGAACTCGAGCCGGTCTTCGATCAGCCATGGATCAAGGGCAAAACGGGCGGCTCCGATGACCACGGCCTCTTGAACATCGGGCGCACGTTCACCGCGATCAAGACCGGCGCCGATCACAAGATCACAGACCCACGCGCGTTCTTCGATATCGCGATGCACGGCTGCAGCCGAGCGGGCGGGAACGCGGGTCACGCATCGCTGCTTGCGCACCAGCTCACGACCGTCGCCAGCCACTACACCGCGCGCAAGCTCCAACCCGATATGGACGCGGGCCAGCGCTATCTGGCGGGCAAGCTGCTCCGCTTTGCTGGTGTGCCCACCGATATACCCAGCAAGCCTCGTCTTGCCTGGCACATGGCCAAGCGGAAGCTGCTGCTGGGCAAGCGCAAGAGCCGGAGCCTGCCGATCACCTCGGCTCTCCGAGAGACGATCGCGCCGGTGCTCGCCGAGTACCCGGATCTCCGCGAGAAGTTCAGCCCCGAAGAGTGGGTCAACGGGTCGGCGCTCAGCGAGCACGAGCGGATGGCGCAGTTCGCTGACGACCTGACTACCGCCCTCTCGCGGGCGATGGCTTCTGGCGCACTCGACGCGGCTCGCAAGAAGGACAAGAACGGGATCGTCGATCACCTGATCAGCTACACGATCCTGCTGGCGGCGCAGGCACCGTACGTGTTCAGCCTGTTCTACCAGAACAAGGAGCGCGAACTCGTGGAGCAGATGAATCACAGCCTCGCCGAGCCCGGCTCCGGCGCCAGCGCCCTTGAGCGCCCGATGAAGGTTGCGCTCTTCACCGACACACTGGGCGACGTGAACGGTGTGTGCCGCTTCATCCAGAATGTTGCCGAGCAGGCGAACAAGACGGGCCGCGATGTTCAGGTCATGACGAGCACGACCTTCGACGTGCCCGAATGGGACAACATCCACAACTTCGAGCCAAGCTTTGCGACGAGCATGCCCAAGTACGAGAATCTGCAGCTCGTGCTGCCGCCGCTTGTCAAGATGCTCAGGCACGTGGACAAGCACCAGCCCGACGTGATCCACATCTCGACCCCCGGGCCGGTGGGCATGGTGGGCTACATCGCGGCCAAGATGCTCAAGGTGCCAGTGATGGGCGTGTATCACACCGACTTCCCCGCGTACATCGATCACCTCTTCGACGACGCGGGCTTCACCTGGGCGACCAAGAAGTACATGTACTGGTTCTACAAGTCCTTCAGCGGCATCTTCACCCGCTCGGCGGACTACATCGACTCGCTCGAAGCGCTTGAACTCGACCGGAGCAAGTGCTTCAGGCTCCAGCCCGGCGTGGACACTGAGCTCTTCAACACCGGCTTCGAGGACCGCGAGATGTTCGAGCGGCTCGGCTCTGAGGGTTCACTCACCAACGCGCCAGGCAAGGCCGACACCGTGCGTGTGTTGTTCGTTGGCCGTGTGAGCATCGAGAAGAACCTGCCGATGCTTGTCAAGGTCTGGAAGGAAGTGGACAAGCGCTGCAAGGCCAAGGGGCTTGACGCCGAGCTTGTGATTGTGGGCGACGGGCCATATCGCAAGGAGATGTCCCGCGAGCTCAAGAAGACCAACACCCGCTTCCTCGGGTTCCGCCACGGCGAGGAGCTCTCGAAGATCTACGCGTCGTGCGACATCTTCGCGTTCAACTCAACGACCGACACGCTCGGTCAGGTAGTGATGGAAGCGCAGGCGTCGGGTCAGGTCGTCATGGTCACCGACAAGGGCGGCCCCCAGGAAGTCGTGCGCCACGGCGAGACGGGCTTCGTGCTCCCGAGCGAGGACATCAAGCCCTGGATCGAGACGCTCACGATGCTGATCGAAGACAACGAGAAACGCGAAGCGATGAGCAGAACGGGTCACTGCGCGATGCAGTCGATGACGATTGCCGATTCGTTCGAGCACTTCTGGCAGGAGCACACGAGCGCGTGGCACCGCCACCTCGCGGGCTACGGCATCCGCCCGATCGAGGGCGGCTCGATCACCGCTCCATTGCCCACGTCGCCTTGACGTTACCTCAGCGACAAACAAGCGCAAAGAGAACGCCGCGGCCAGTGTGAAGCCGCGGCGTTCCTACGAATAGAGGAGGAAGAGAGAGATTCTTTTCCGTGGTTCTGTCTAGGCCTGCATTAGGCAGCGCGGCGACGCGTGGTGGTGCGACGCGCGGTGCTCTTGCGTGGGCCGATGCGGCCTGCGACCGACTTGCGGGCCGGGCTCTTGCGGGCCTTGGTGGTGGTCCGCTTGGCGGTGGTGCGCTTCGTGGTCGGGCGCTTGGCTGCCGTCTTACGCGTGCTGTTCTTGCGAGCGTTGGTCTTGGGTGCCGACTTGCGGGCCGTGGTCCGCTTGGCGGTGGTGCGCTTGGCAGCGGGCTTGCGCGCTGTGGTCTTGCGGGCGGTCGTCTTGCGGCCGCTGGTGCTCGACTTGCGTGCGGTCGTGGTCTTGCGCTTCGCGGTCGTCTTGGGTGCCGACTTCTTCGCGGTGGTGCGCTTGGCGGTCGTCCGCTTGGCAGCGGGCTTGCGCGCTGTGGTCTTGCGGGCAGTCGTCTTGCGGCCGCTGGTGCTCGACTTGCGTGCGGTCGTGGTCTTGCGCTTCGCGGTCGTCTTGGGTGCCGACTTCTTCGCGGTGGTGCGCTTGGCGGTCGTCCGCTTGGAAGCGGGCTTGCGCGCCGTGGTCTTGCGGGCGGTCGTCTTGCGGCCGCTGGTCGTGGTCTTGCGTGCCGTGGTGGTCTTGCGCTTGGCGGTGGTCTTGGGCGCCGACTTCTTCGCGGTGGTGCGCTTGGCAGCGGGCTTGGTGGTCTTCTTCGCTGCGGGCTTGCGGGTGGTGGACTTCTTGGCGGTGGTCCTCTTGGCCGAGGGGCGGCTCGTGGTGGACTTGCGCGAGGTTGTCTTTCGGGCGGTGGTCTTGCGGCCGCTGGTGGCGGTCTTGCGTTTGGCACCGGTGTTGGTCCTGGTGCGTTTGGCGGTCGTGCGCCTGGTCCTGCTGGTTCTGGTCGAAGCCATGACTGTCTCCATTGCTCCGCGGACTCGAACGGTCCTGCGAGCGGGTTGCTGCCCGGGGGTAAGCAAAGGAGAACCCGGGCGATCAAACACGGCCCCGGACACACCCGGCGGCCTGAACATCGAGCCTGCAACACTGCACGGCTCTTTCTGGTCGTCTGAATCGGACCCAACTCGGGTTTACTTGCGTTTTTTCGAGCAACCGGGACGTTTTTCTGGGGCCTAGCGCAGACTCCGCGCAATTTTGATGGCCCGATCTGCCGACCATGGCAACGATCACGTGACCCATTGCAAAGGCAGACCAGTGACCAGCACGGACCAAAACACCCATCACAACGGCGATCCACAGGATTGGTCTGTAGACAGCTGGTCGAAAAAGCTCGATCCGCAGCAGGTTGTCTACCAGAACCGGGCCGCGGTCGAGAAAGCTGTCACGAAACTCCGATCGCTGCCCCCGCTGGTGACGAGTTGGGAGATCCAGAACCTCACCGAGCAGATCGCCGAGGCCCAGGAGGGGAAGCGGTTTTTGCTCCAGGGCGGCGACTGCGCCGAACGACTCGACGACTGCAGGCCTGAGAACATCACCAACCGCCTGAAGATCCTGCTGCAGATGTCGCTCGTGCTCGTGCACGGGCTTCAGAGGCCGGTCATCAGAGTCGGACGATTCGCCGGTCAGTACGCCAAACCTCGCTCGAGCCTGACCGAGACCAGAACGATCGACGGCAATGAGATCACGCTCCCGAGCTATTTCGGGGATCTTGTCAATGCAGAGAATTTCGAGCCCTCGCAACGCGAACCTGACCCGCACCTGATGGTCCGCGGCTATCAGCATGCGGCCATGACGCTCAACTTTGTCCGTGCGCTGATCGACGGCGGTTTCGCCGATCTGCACCACCCCGAGTACTGGGATCTGAGCTTCTTTGGAGCCGCGAGCCTCTCTGAGGATGCACGCCGCTCATACGAGGAGATGTCGGGCGAACTCGCTTCTGCTCTGAGGTTCATGGAGAACATGGGCGAGAAGACCGTGGACGATCTGACCCGCGTGGACTTCTTTACGAGTCACGAGGGGCTGAATCTCTTGTATGAGTCGAGCCAGACGCGGCAGGTGCCGAGGCGCGAGGGGTACTACGACCTCACCACGCACATGCCCTGGATCGGCGAGCGCACCCGCGACCTGAACGGTGCGCACGTCGAGTTCTTCAGGGGTATCCGGAACCCGGTGGGTGTGAAGGTGGGACCCAACGCCGACCCTGACGAGGTGGCGCGGCTTGTTCGCACGCTGAACCCCTCGGGTGAGCCCGGGCGGAGCGTGCTCATCGCACGGATGGGCGCTCGTGAGGTGAGATCCAAACTCGAACCCATCATCCGCCGTGTCGATGCCGAGGGTGTACCGGTGCTC
>WUAK01000311.1 GCA_009827205.1 Phycisphaeraceae bacterium
CTTCTGGCTTGTTCTCTTGCTGACCCTTGGTCGTCATGATCGGCTCCGCGGCGGATGTGAACACTTGTTCACATTCAATGAACGCACGCATCCATAGGAGTGTTCCCGATAGGCCGAGAAAATCGCCCATCTAACATTGTACGGATTGTGATAGGTATCCCGGGCCGCACGGCTTGGTCAGCGGGATACGCTCACGGGTCAGCACGAAGACTCCCGAGGAACCCCGAACCGATGGCCAAGTCAGGCTCCAGCAAGATTCCGCCGCCCAAGGGCACCCGCGACCTCTACCCGGAGGATGTCCTCCGCCAGCGGTACATCATCGAGGCCTGGCGCCGCGTCTCGATCCGTCACGGCTTCGACGAGATCGCGGGCCCCACGTTCGAGATGCTCGAGCTCTACAAGAAGAAATCGGGCGAGGGCATCGTCAGCGAGCTGTTCAGCTTCAAGCGCGCCGGGGGCGACGACGACTACGCCCTGCGCCCAGAGTTCACGCCTACGCTGGCGCGCATGTACGCGGAGAAGGCGAACTCACTCCCGAGCCCGTGCAAATGGTTCACAGCGGGGGCCTACTTCCGCGCTGAGAAGCCGCAGCGAGGAAGGCTGCGCGAATTCTTGCAGTGGAATTGCGATGTGATGGGGGGAGATGAGCAGCAGACACGATTGCTGCATGATCTCGAGACGATCACCGTCATCATCACGATGCTTGTTGATCTCGGGCTCTCAAATTTGAATCTGCGCTTTCGAGTGAGTGATCGATATGCGGTAGCGAGATTCCTTCAAGAATCCGGTGTGGCTTCTGAGATGGTTCCCGAAGCGTTCGCATTACTAGATAAAAGAGCGAAGCTAGATGCTCAGCAATTTGCCAAAGCTGCTGCAGAACAGTCTCTCGATCTAGACATATTCGACAAGTTGTGCGCTGGAGGGCACGATTCTGTCGGCAACTCCCTGCGATCCCTTGCTGTTGAAATGGATCGCGAGTGGATGGAGATGGATTACTCGATTGTCCGCGGCCTCGCCTACTACACCGGCACCGTCTTCGAGCTCATCGCCGACGGCGAGCGCGCTGTCGCCGGCGGTGGTCGGTACGACAATCTGATCGAGCTCTTCGGTGGGCCGCCCACGCCGGCGGTTGGGTTCGGGATGGGCGACGTCGTGCTCGGGCTGCTGCTTGAGGACAAGGGCCTGATGCCCGAAGGGCCCGAGCTTGCGGATGCGGTTTCGCAGAAACCCGCGAGTGTGCGCCCGGAGGCGTTCGTGATCGCCAATGAACAGGGCGAGCCGCGCATAGAGCCTCTGCTGGCCGAGCTGCGCCGGGGCAAAGAGCGCGAGGGGTTCGACGGCAAGCCCTGGGATCCGATGCGTTACGAGGTCGAGCCCATGCACGCGCGGCGTTCGTACAAGTCCACCAAGAACATCGGCAAGCTCCTGGGCGATGCGCGCAAGCACCACGCGAAGTTCGCGGTGATCATCGAGTCGGACGAAGCCGCGAAGATCGAGAACCTCGAGACGCGTGAGGATCTCGGTATGCACGCGCTCGACAAGGTCGGTTCTGTTCTTGCCGAGCGGCTGTGAGCGATTCACTTCCAATAACGCCCCGGGTTTCGTGTCAGGCTGAAACCACAGCGGGCGGATGCTGATATGGTGTTCTCAGAAGATTCTGGCAGAAAGGACTCCCTCTATGACCCTCGCACACCTTGCACTGCTCGCGGCGCTCGCCGGTCAGCCCGAGAACGGCAACCTGCTCGTCAACGGCTCCTTTGAGGAGCCCGCCGAGGAGCCGGCCGAGCTCGATCCGCACCGCCTCTCGGAGTGGTGGAGTTTCGCCGGGCCAGAGCGTCCATACTGGCGGGGCTTCGAGCGCACCGACGAGTTTTCCATCGACGGCGACTACTCCGTCAAACTCACACTCGACTCAGACTCCAACCCGAAGACCTCCTCGCTCATCGTCGGTGCGATCCAGAACCTCGACATCGAGGCGATGCCCGAGGAACTCTCGGGCTGGGTGCGCGTCGAGGACTGGAAGCGCGGCACGATGCGCCAGTACGTCCAGATCGTTGTCATCGTCTGGGATGTCACCGCCAACTACCCGCCCGATCATCCGCACCGGAACTACCAGATCGCGTACACGTTTGGAGGCGTCGAGAAGGCGCCCCTGAAAATCGCCAATAGAAAGTTCCTGCTTCTCAATGATGCACTCGACTTAGACGACGGCGAGGGCGGCATCGTCGAAAGCGAGTGGGTTCGTTTCGATCTCAACCCACGCGAGGACTTCAAGCGCCTCTGGGGTGTCGATCCGAGCGACTACCGGTACATCCGCGTGCTGTACGAGGTCCGCTACGACGGAAGGGACGACGAGTTCGAGACCGACGCGAAGGCGCACGTCTATTGGGACGGGCTGCACTTCGGGCCCGACCTGAATGGCGAAGCCGACTGGCCCCTCGAAGACGAGGCGGAAACAGAATAATCAGCGGATCGGTCTGATCCGTCCCAGATCCGGGACGGGCACGGGGCCTTCCCGACTGATGCTCGGGAAATACACCATAAACGCGCGCCCGATGATGAGCTCCTCGGGCACCACGCCCTGCGCAGCGGTCGCGGGGAAGTTCTGCTGGACGAGTGGGTGGGGCTCGCCCCAGACTCGGCTGTCTGCGCTGCGAGGGCTGTTGTCGCCCAGAGCGAAGTACTGGCCCTTGCCGAGTGTTGCCGTCGAGAGCGGGTGCGTGCCGAGCGGCGGCATTCCGGCGCGCATGCTGTCGGTCGTCTGGTACGCGTGGTAGTACAGGTCCCTATCAACGCGCACGCGGTGCAGCTTGGCGGGGCCGCCCGAAACCTCGATCCTGATCTCGGGTTTAGTGTACTGCTCTGTGGATGCCAGCAGGTTCATCCCCCGCGTCAGAGGCAGGAGCGTGTCGAGCTTGACGCCTTTGATCGAATGCCGGAGCCGATCGGGGATGGACCAATCGTAATTGACCCGGCACACCAGCCGATCGTTGACAAAGAGCCAGAGCGACTGATCGGCGTGCCAGAACTCAACAAGCGATGCCTGGCCCGGTTTGATCGGGGTCACCGGCTTCTCTCTGGCGAGTTCGGTCCAGTCGGACTCGGGTAGAAGTAAATCGCGTGACATGAGCGTGACGGTCGTCCCCGAGACTCGCGCCTGGAAGATGGTCTGCCTCGTCGTCAGTTCGATCGTGAGCTCGTCGCTCTTGCTGGTCGGCTCGAACCCTGTTGAGATCGCAAGATCAGATACCGGGTAGTTGGGCGGGAGCCACCCCTTGGCGCGCCCGGGACCGAATCGAGGATCGCGGTACAGGTCGATGTCGTTGTACGCGAGCCTGTCTCTGATGTCCCAGACCGTGTTGTCCCAGTTGAGCTCGGCGATGCCCTCGGAGTCTTTCGAGAGGGTTGTTCCATCGAGCGTCCAGTCTTCGCTTGGTTTGAAGGGCCACGCTCCGGGGACGGGGCCAGATCTCGGCAGGTGAGCCGTGTCGAAGACAGGGAGCCAGACCGCGCGCTGCTCGCGCTCGGGCTTG
>WUAK01000312.1 GCA_009827205.1 Phycisphaeraceae bacterium
CGAGCACAGGCGCCGCGACAACAACGGTCGCCCAGCGGTGTACCTGCCGGTTCGCTCTGCCGAATTTCATGCGGTGACCTTTGCTCCCATACAACAAGTCGCTACATCCACGTCAAACCACGCTTCAGTCCTGCAGTCTAGTGAAGCATTCATCAGTGCTCCTAGAGTCGCCGCCAAAAATCCAACTAAGCCGACTGCCGATCGCGGCAGGACTTGAGTACGAGAAGGAGTAACCGAGGAGGGCGTCGGGCTGGTGAGTGATCACGTAGGGAGTAGCATGCGAGCGAAACGGTATAGCAAGAGAGACAGCAGAGCATAGTGCTCCGCCGTTCACCACGGTATTGAATCACATGTCGTCGCGCTACGCAGCCTGCTTTCGCACCAAGCATCACTACCAAGGTGGGCAGATTGAGGGGCACCAATGCTGATTAGCCATATGACCCCAATACTTGGTGAACAGGAACGCGGCCAAACCGCTGCACCCAATTTTACATCAGGATTTATGCTTCAGTGGGAACCCATATTGGTGTTAATAGCCTGGATTGCGGCACGTCATCAGATACTTATGGACACCCGATATTAAAGTTGTCAATCCACGCCGTGAAGTCGGTAGGGGTGCAATTGCCGTCTCCGTTCTGATCACAGGCAGGCTGCGCCGCGTTGTACGCAGCAATCCATGCCGTAAAGTCGGTCGGTGACAGAATCCCGTCACCGTTCGTATCGGCGAGGCAATCGGTCGTCAGTGGTTCGAACGTCATGCTGTCGATGTTAAACTCAACGCCGTTGAATCCGAGTGTTCGAAACCTGATCACTTGCTGGCCGGCCTCAAGTTGCGCCGAGATCGGTATGTCAACGTAGGATTGCCAGCCTCCTGTGAAGGGCACTTCGACTCGGCCAGAGACATCAGCGCCATCGACTTCGAGTCTGAATGCGCCACTAGAGACTTGCGATGCAACTCTGGCTGTGCCCGTGTACGTGCCCGCCTGGGTGACATCGACTGTGTACTCGATCCACTCACCTGGGCAGAGATACCCAACGTTGAACCCGCCGCCGGGGATCGCCTCGATATCGACATCAGCATCGGGCCGGAACTCGCCGCCCTCATTGCCTATATCACAGTCGAAGTAGGCCTCTGACGGGTACCCCTCGTCAAATCGCTCAGCCTCGATGACGCCTGGTATCTGAGCAGGGGTGCCCTCAAATGGAGTTTGCGCTCGTTTGTAAACGCGGATCCAGTCGATCTCGAACGTCTGAGGGAACACAGAAGCTCCGGTCGGATTTCCGGGGAAGTTGCCGCCGACAGCACAATTGAGAAGCAGATGGAATTCCGTGTCGAACGGCGCTCTCACGTTCTCGGGTGCACTGAGCGAGTACCAGGCACTCCTCGTTAGCGATCTATAAAGGTTGCCGTCTACGTACCAGCGGATGGTGTCAGGGTCCCACTCCATGGTGTATGTGTGGAAGCCCTGGGAGAAATCGGTTCCTGGGGCGTACGTTCCGCCTGCGCTGACGTTGTCGGGCCATTGGCCCCCGTGGTGGATGGTGCCGTAGATACGGTCGGCGTAGTTGACCGACTCCATGATGTCGATTTCGCCCCCCGCGGCCCAGCCCCCATAAGGCGAGCTTGTCGGGAGCATCCACAGCGCCGGCCAGATGCCGGGTGTCGAGGGGAGCCTCAGGCTCGCCTCGACCTTGCCGTATGTGAAATCGATGTTGTCTTTCGTGCGAATCCTCGCGGAGGTGTACTGCTCACCTCCGAAGTTCTCGCGCCTGGCGATGATCTTGAGTGTCCCGTCGCTGACGACGGTATTGACTTCACGATCCGTGTAGTACTGCAGTTCGTTGTTACCCCAACCGGGAATGCCGTAGAAGGTGCCGTCGCCGATCATGTACGACCATGACTCTGTATCCAGTTGTGTACCGGCAAACTCATCCTGCCAGTAGAGCTCGTAAGAGGTCTGAGCTGAAGCACCAAATGATACTGACAAAGCCCAAACTAATTGTGACCATTTTCGGTGATGCATAGGAGGCTGCCTTTCGGAATATCGGCCGCTCAGATTGTAACGCTTGCATGTAACGCTTTGCAAGACCCCTATTCCACTGTCTACATACGGGTCTACATATACCTCTTAGACACGTTTCTGCAGGGTCTTACACACATTCGTTCATATTCCCTTGACAGACCTGTATTCTGTCGTGCACAATGTAACTGTTACATCCGTGTCCCAACTCTGGAGACCCAAGGCATGGCAAAACTGCACCGTGGATTCACACTGATCGAGCTCCTCGTGGTCATCGCGATCATCGCGCTTCTGATCGGCATCCTCCTTCCCGCGCTCGGCAAGGCCCGCAGCACAGCACGCACGGCTGTCTGCCTGACGAATCAACGACAAATCGCAGTTGCGATGATGACGTACGCAACTGACTTCAAGGGCAAACTCCCGCCCAACGTCTACGGCTCGCAGTACCGCTTTATGCCCGACGGCAAGATCGGCCTCCGCTGGTTCGATGAGATCGTCCTCGGGCAGTACATCGAGAATGCTGACGACGACGACATCGATCGCAACAACGGCGATGAGCGCCCAACCATTGGCGGCGGCGTCATGAAGTCGCCGCACCACAGGCAGGCCGGTCGCTCATACTCGATGAACTACTGGGGTTCATCATTCGTTGCAGGCAAGCGCCGCTCGTTCACTTCCCAGGATTTCCAGTGGCTCGCGCCTGGCTCGCTCAACGAGCAAGGCGACCCAGAGGGCGAAGGAGAAGGACGCGGATTCGATGCCGCTGTTTCCCAGGCCTCTGACACCATGATCGTGGCTGAGTCATGGGGCATGTACGGCAAGCCTGACGGCGAAACCGGCACGCTCGATTACTTCACCGGCGAAACCATCGGGCGTTACGCACTCCCCGGTGAACGCTTCGGTTCGAAAGAAGCCGAGCAGAGCGGCTCGGCTTCCAGCCTGTTCCCCGAGTTTGATTACGGCGCAGTCAACTGGGATGAGACCGGCTCACCAGAGTACGACCGCCGTCCCGGGGCGTACATCCCGTGGTACAGGCATACCCGCACGGAGAAGTTCCAGGACATCGAGGGCTCGGCGAACATGGCGTTCATGGACGGCAGCGCCCGCAACATCAAAGCACAAGACACGTTCGATGCAGACACACTGGCCTCGACGTACAAGGTCCTCTGGTCGCCGGGTGATCGGCGTTCCGAGAGAGACATTCGAGACTAATTCAGGCAACACATAGGGATATAGAGAGAAGACGTGAGAGCCAAGCCCGGACAACAAGCATCCATCAGAGAACTCGCCCTCGAGTTGGGTGTGTCCACGGCTACCGTTTCGCGTGCTCTCAACAACCACCCATCTGTATCGCCTGATACACGTGCCCGGGTGCTCGAACTTGCCGACCAAGCCGGCTACATGCCTCGCGTTGGGCAGCGGTTTAGAAACGTCGTCGGGCTCGCATACCCTTCGAACCCTGTCATGCCCGAGTTTGGC
>WUAK01000313.1 GCA_009827205.1 Phycisphaeraceae bacterium
GACCCGTTTGTACCCCGCGCCGGCGGGCGGGGTGGCAACCGTGGACCGGTCGAGCATCGCAGGCCAGTTACCTTCAAATGTGGCCTCGATAGGGGTGGTGCTGAACGCAACGATCGGGTTGGTTCCCAGGCAGCGTTCCTGTTCCCATTCATCGTGCTTCGTCGGTAGGTTGTGCTTACCGACCGAGAACGTTGGAGTGCTCACGAGTTCTCTCGAGCCGTCGCTCCACCGGCGCAGCGGCGATCTGTGAGTATCTCGATCTGCTGGCCTCGCACGCTGCGCGCCGTTTTCTGAAAGCGGCTGACTCATATCGCTCTATTTTCCTCTCAACGCCCACTCTGAGGCGGTTTCGTATTCCTGTCTATTCCACGGAGCATCACATGCTGGCCAGATCTGTACGGTACGTTCTTCCCCTGGTTGCACTCACCGCCTCGGCTCAAGACATTGATCCGAGAGGAGTCTTCTTCCATGACTTCAACTCAGCAACCTTTGTCGGCAAGGAGTGGGTTCACATATGGGACGCCCCGGGCGAAAGGAGGTTCCAATTCAGTGACATCCAGGGTGCCGCCCCGTTTTCTGGCACAATCACAACCGACGGCACGACGACTTGGGACACCGGGCTGTCGGGCTCAGGCTCGTTTCAGGATCAGGACAATGCGTCGTTCGACCTCGTCTTTGCTGGAACTGACTTCTCATCACGAATCCGGCGCGTGCCCGGGACAACTCCTGATTTCATTACGCGGATCGACTCCGCAGTGTCAGGGGACGAATCACGCGAAGGACAGTGGCTCGTCACCATCGAGGACTACGACCCGATTACCGGGAGCCCGCTCGGCACAAGGAATGAACTCTTTGATCTCACGGTCGATAACGAGGTGCTCAGGCTCTCCGATGAGAACGGGGACCACGTGTCCGGGATCTTTGAGTCGAGTGACAGCGCAGGCTTTCGGATCGTCACGAACACGCAGAACAGTACGTACAGGTCATACGAGGGGACTTCAACGACATTGCCTCTCAACGTGCTTGCCGATCTACGGTTTACGAGCGAGACCACATTCGAGGCGACCTTTCTCTACCAGACACGCAACACCCCCGGCCTCCAGACCCAGACAATGGAGAGAATGACAGCGGTCCGTGTGCCATCGCCAGCAACTGGCGTTGCGTTGCTCGGACTAGCTTCGGCTGCAACAAGGCGCCGCCGATGAGGATGACTTACCCAGGTGGTGTCCAGAGCGTGTAGAGCTCGTCCAGAAACTCCTGAGTACGTGCGATCATCTGAGGTGTAGTGTCTTCCAAGAGCCTTAGAGAGTTCTTGAAGTGCTGCTCCGCTTCAGGGTATTGACCAGACCCCATGAGGCTTCTGCCCAGGTTGCGCTCGAAGAGTCCGACGAAGAACGGCGGGCATTCCTCGCTCTCGGTTGCATCTGCAATGACCTCCTCGAACAGCGTGGTAGCCTCGTCATATCGCTCGAGATCAAGCCAGAGCATCGCGAGGTTGTTCGCGGTGATGATCCGCTGGCCGTCGAGTCTGCCGTTGAGCTTGAGTAGTCTGTCGTGAAGCGTGGTCAGCACCTGAGCCGCCTCGTCTTTCTGACCGATCTCCTGGAGCGCAACCCCGTGGTTGCTCAGCGCGGTAAGTGTTCGAGGGTGATCAGCACCGAGTTGGCGTTCCATCCGTTCATGTACATCGCCGGTTAATTCGTATGCATCTTCAAAGTTCTTGTGCTGCAAGTACATGACCGCGAGGTTGTTCATAGACGTGGAAACATCAGGGTGGTCGGATCCCAATACCTCGATGTCATCGTCGAGCACACGCTTGCAGAGCAGCAAGGCCTCGTCGGTCTGTCCTGTGCCATGGAGTGCATCGGCTAGAGAGCCCCTGGAAGTTCTGACGGTATGGTGCAGTGTGCCGAGAACCCGTTCACCTCGGGTGACGTTTTCTTGCAGGATGACAACAGCTTCCTCAAAGCCGCCCACATCGTTGAGCGACGTGCCTAGGTTGCCTTTGGCGATGAGCGTACCTGGATGATCGGGACCGAAGTACTGATCTCTGAGCCTCACAATCTCACGCGTCACCTCAACTGCTTCCTCGGCCTTCCTATCCTCAAGCAGCGTACGGGTCTTGCCGCCAAGTGCGGCGAGGTACTGCTCCGATGCTTTACCTCGATGCTGCAGTGCATCACGGGCGAGATTATCGAAGAGCTCAAGGGCTCTCTCCAGATCTCCTGCGAGCCTGTATCCTTCAGCCTCGGATTCCCGGATCGCTAGAAGTGTGTCGTCGAACGGATCGACAGTATCGGCAAGTTCTTCCTTCAGCTCGCTGACAACTTGCTGGCCCTCGTCCGTTCTGCCGAGGTACATCAGTGTGTTGGCCTGAGCGGTCAGCACATCAGCGCGAGTCAGCCCGGGGACTTCTTTCTTGTCATCCAAGGCTCGAATCGCCTTCTCGATATGCACGATCGCGTTGCTATACGACCCGAGCGCGTAGTAGGTATCCCCGAGAAGCGCGTGAAGCCGTGCCTGGATGTCAGGGTTGTCAGCGAACGTCTCGTCTATCTCATGTCCCCACAGAGCGAGCATATCGACGACCTTTGCGTCAGGTCCGAGCTGCTGTGGGTCGGGAGTGATCATCATCTGTCGGATATAGGTGCTGACGGACTCCTCACGATCGAGCGCATCAAGCGCACGGTTGCGCTCGACCGAAGCGGTAAAGAACCCGTAGACCGAAGCAGCGGTGAGCGAGAGTGTGACCGCGGCGGCGAGTGTCGCGAGTGTGACCATCGCCTTGTTCCGGCCCGCAAACTTCCTGATGCGATACACCGCGGTGGGGGGATGGGCAATTACCGCTTCGCCCCGGATGAGCCGCTCAAGGTCATCGGCGAGCGCATCAGCGGAGTTGTACCGAATCTCCGGCTCGCGGGCACACGCCTTCTGAAGGACCGCTTCCACATCAGCAGGGACTGTGACGCCCATGCTGCCAAGCGATGGAATGTCTCCAGCTTCGATCGCTCGCAGCAACTGGGGCACGGGTATCGATTCCGAATCGAACGCGCGCCTGTCCGAGAGCAGTTCGAACAGGATGACTCCGAGCGTGTACACATCGGTTCGGATGTCGATATTGTCAGTGTTTGAACCTACCTGCTCGGGGCTCATATAAGCGAGTGTTCCCAAGAGCTCGCCAGTCATCGTGTGCGAACGGGTCGAGCTGCCTTCATCATCGGCCAATCTCGCGATTCCAAAGTCGAGTATCTTTGGATCACCTTCCGCGGTTATGAGAATGTTCGCGGGCTTGAGGTCGCGGTGGATCACTCCACGCTGGTGTGCGCCGTGGACGCCTCGGCACACCTTGGCCATGAGATCGAGCTTCTCTCGGAATCCGAGGTCGGTCTTCCTCGCGTATTCAGTGAGGCTCAGGCCATCGATGTACTCCATTGCCAGATAGGGCAAAGACACAGGGGCCACTTTCTCGGTCATCCCT
>WUAK01000314.1 GCA_009827205.1 Phycisphaeraceae bacterium
GATCGCCGACGAGCTGATTAACCCAAAGGAAACCGCCGGTGAGGCTACGGATGAAGACAGAGCCCAGATCGAGCAGCTGATCCGCGATTACGTCGTCGGGTTCTACGAGATCGACGGCGACAAGGTCCAGGACACGTGCCACTCTGGTCTCAGCAAGCGCAGCGTCGAGCACACGGGCAACGGGACGGTTGGTTTCTTTCGCCAGATCACTTTCGAAGAGATACGCATCCTTGGCGAGACGTTCAACAGCTACTTCAATTTCAACCCGTCAAGCGCGCGCTGCGAGGTAGAGATTTATTACGCCGACGACAAGCACGCCGCGGCGAAGGTGCTCGCGGCGAGCTGGTTCGACTACTTCCACATCGCCAAGGTCGAGGGCGAGTGGACGATCGTCAACATCATCTTCGAGGGGCTGCCCGAGGAGCAGTGGCAGGGGTGAGCGGAGGGAAACGAGGCTAATCGCGATTCGATGTTCTGGTAGACTCGGGCCTTGGAGTATTATCTTGGCATCCTGCTCGTTGTGGTGGCGGTTGCGATCTTTGTCACAGGGTTGCTGCGTGGGCGCATTGGTGATGAGCCGCGGTGCCGAAAGTGCGCGTTTGATCTTTCCGGTCTTACTGAGCCCTCGCGATGCCCCGAGTGCGGGTCGGACCTGACCCGACCCCGATCCACACGCATGGGCACGCGCCGGATTACCGCGTTCGCTATCAGGTGGGGACTCTTGATAGGACTGACAGGCGGCGTGTGCGTTGGGCTCGACGTGATAAACCGAAGAGGTTTCATCAACATCAACGGGTACAAGCCCGTGGGGTTGCTTCTGTCAGAGGCCGCGGTTCTCGACGAGAACCGCGCGGGCATGGCAGCCGAAGAGGTCGCCTCGCGTGGGCAACTTGGGCAACTCACCGCGGGCGAGGACGCAGAGCTTCTGGACGTATGTCTCGCCAGGCACGCGCGGGCCTGGCAGTCGCTGCCGCAATCCCAGTGGGACGTGATCATGAACGCCCACAGCATGGACCTTATCGAGGATGAGAGGCTCGCTGAGTTCTTCGATGACTGCGGCGGGGAGATCCTGATCGATTCTTTCGGCAAGTTCGATAACCCGGCGTACCCCGGTGAGACGATCACGCTTAAGGCCGAGATTGACTGGCGTGCTGGCGCCACCCCCGCTGGCTCATTCAGTCTATTGATGTGCAACATGAGCACATACCTGCTCCTCAAGCGAGACGATACCAAGCACAAGCTGCCCGCACTGAACTCGGTTGGCTTTGTCTCGATCGAGCGTGCAGAGCTGCCAGCGAAGGCAACAAATCAGGCGGTGATGCCGCTCGCGTACGACCTTGCCGCGGGGTTCAATCTGCCCGACGACCTCGAGCCCGGTACGTACGAGGCGACCATCGTGTGCAACACGAGCATTATGGGGCAGGGGCCCACGTTCGATCCGGACACGGGCGAGCTGGTGCTGCCCGAACCGATCTCGAAAGAGATCACACGAACGCTCACGCTCAGCGTGGTCGAAACAGGTTCACTTGATCCCTTGCGGGTCACGCCCGCGGATTTCCCGGCTGTGAGCGATCCGACTGAGTTGATCAACTACGAGGGTGTGGACGTCGAATACAGAGACGGCACCCCCGTGCACACGTATCACATTCAGAGGGGGAGCAAGCTCCCTCAGGACACAGGTTTCTCGGGCCTGCTCGTATTCTCTCAGGGCAATCGAGAGCTACGCAGCATCCAGAGCGTTTACGCGTACAAGCACAAAGTGACTCGCGGAACCGCGCAGTACGGGCTCACATCCGGATATACATATGGTGCCGAGGTACACCTGCATAATTTCGAGCCGGGCGAGGTGCTGGTCCGGTACGAGATGTACCCGGGATTGACGAGGAACTACCGTCACCTGATGGACAGGGTGCTCGCTGGTCCGATCGAACTCGGCTCATTAGTCATCCCGGACCCGCCTAAAGCCGACATTGCCCAGCCCGAGTCGGAAGGAAACGAATAGCAACCAGCCACGCGCGCGAATCACGCCTTGCGCTTGCCCACCTCGTGCATCACCATGAACACGACATTGAGCGCGATGAGCCCGACGATGCTCCAGGCGATGATGGGCGTGGTTAGAGCTTGGCGCTCGTGCCAGTAGGTCCAGGCGAGCTGGATGATGCACAGCGCTGAGACGATCAAGAGCGTGATCTTGCGCGGGATGAGCCTGACCATGACGACGCCGATGGGTGCCCCAAGCGCCACGATCGGGGCGGCGACGATCCAGTTGCCCATGAGCCCGGGGGCCAGTGAATATGTCTGGGGCGCCAGGTGCGATAGGGCCGCCTGAGTGAGAAAGCCCACAACGGACGTGTACGCCATGAGGACGACCGAGGTCGGGATCGCGATCTTCAGGTCCGCCCTGCACATCAGCACGAGCACGACATAGATTGCAAGATCCGCGCCGACCCCGGTTGCTGCGGCGATGGTCGAGCCAGCCAAGAGCCCAGTCCAGAATCCTGAGTAGCGTTCGAAGCGTCTGGATATGTTCGCCAGCCCGCTGGCGCTGGCGATCTCGCCGATCTTGGCAAAGTGCAGCATGCCGAAGCTGGCCCAGGTCACCGCGAAGATCAGCTTGACATAGAGCCCGGGCACGCTGGGCGCGAGGAACGCGAGCCCGAGCGGCGTGCCGACGGTCGCGCCGATGCATGCGTACTTGAGCATCCGCCTCTCGACGGGCTGACGCATGCAGTAGATCAGGATCGCGGCGCTGGTCATCCCGATCGACTGGATCGCCAGGCTGAAGTCACGCCCCATCGCGGCGCTCTCGCCGAACAAAAGCACGAGCACCGGGAACCCGACTGTTCCGCCTCCCATGGGAGTCGAGCCTGCGAAGTACGACCCGACTGCCATTGCGGCACCGATCGCCCAGTGCTCACTGAATGCGCTGAGGTGATCGCCCATGATGACGACAACAAGCCAGACAAAGTAAAAAAGCGTTAGCCACGCCAGGAATATCCATCCCCGGCGTGGCTTCGGCTGTCCGACTTCTGATTCGGGTGTGTGCTCTGCCACGAGGAAGCAGTGTAGCTTGGAGGGACTACACGCTCTGGTCCTCGCTGCTTGAATCGATGTCGGAGTGTGTGGGGCTATCTGAACCGGTCTTGATGACCGGGATCTGAACCTCGCCGTACCGAGCGGGGCGGGGGACGAATGGGCCGTTGTACCCGAGGTAACGGGCATCTCCGTCGGAGGACCAGCCCGGGTTCTCTTGGAGCCACTCAATCAGCTTGGCTCTGGCTTTCACGAAGTTGGCTGTGGTGTATCCGCCTCGGACACCGATGGTGACCCATGTCCTGGCGGGGATGTCTTCAACGATGACGCTGCCGTCTGGGCCTGTCTTTCCGAGTTCGGTTGTTCGGTAGAGAAAGGCCATC
>WUAK01000315.1 GCA_009827205.1 Phycisphaeraceae bacterium
AAAGAAGTTTAAACCGGTAGCGCGGACCATGACTCGGCCAGAGCTTGTGAGGATGCTCGGGAGAGCAACGGTTTCGGATCCGTCGTTTGGTATCGCCGAGGCCAAGAGGTAGTCGAACGAAGCACCTGCGTTGTCGGAGAAGAGAATGTCGACGTTGAACGCGCCGAGCTGTGTGTCGGTGTTGGCAACGTCCCATGTCACGTTGAGTTGCCCGTCGGTGATGGTCACGGGTGACGACTGGCTGGTGACATCGAAGGGGCCACAGTTCGTGTTGACAAAGACGTTCGCGGTGTCGGTGTCTGTGCCGCCGCCTGCGGGGTTGTAGTCTCGCGCTGTGACACGGAAGAGCATGTTCCTGCTGACAGTTGGGAGCTTCTCGCCTCGGGAGATATTGCCGTTGTTGAGATCGAGAAGGTCGGGGAAGTATCGGGTTGGGTTGGTGGTGGGCTCGAAGCTCCTAAAGAGCGGGCTCGATCCGTTGTCGGCAGCGTTGACGTCGCGTTGTGGCCCGCGGTTGTATTCCTCCCAGCAGTAGAAGACGGTGTCGCCGTTCGGGTCGCTGCCGGTGGCGGTGAGGAAGAAGGGCGTGCTTACCGGGATGGCGATGTTCGGGCCGGCGTTGACGGTAGGTTCGTCGTTGCCTGAGGCGAACGCGGCGTCACAGTTGTTGCCGCTGCCGTTGTTCACGTGATTTCGGATTTGGTTGATGCTTGCGTAGTGGAAGTACGGGTCGGAGAAGTTCTGTACGTTGTCGTTGGCGCAGATACCGGCGTAGCCCATGATGGTGGTTGCGGAGCCCGGCTCGTACGCGGTTGATGCGGTCCTGTTGCCCCCGGAGCAGCTGCCGGAGTCGCCGTTGAAGGTGTGGGTAGCGCTGAACTGGTGTCCGACTTCGTGCGAAACGTAGTCGACGTAGAAGGGGTCACCGATGGGGCTTGGAAGCCCGGTCATCCCGCCGCCTTTGTTGCTGGTGCAGATAACACCGAGGAACGCGACGCCGCCCGACGAGGTTGTGACGGCGTGGCCAACATCGTAGTTGGCGGAGCCGATGACCTGGTTGATGCGGCCTGTTGACTGGTTGAGGATGTTGGAGTTGTTGCTGAGCCCGTCGGTGGCGCCGTTGGTGTAGATGAGCAGATCCTGATTCGCGACGAGGTTGAACTTGACGCCGGTGTCGTCTTCGTAGATTCCGGTCATCCGGTTGGTGAGTGTGACGATCGCGGCTAGGCCGTCGGCCACGGTGCCGCCGTGGAACTGTGTGTACTCGCCAGTGCAGAGGAAGGCGATCCTGTACTCCTTGCGGGTGACGGGTGCCATGCGAGAGAAGTAGCGGTCGTACGGGTTGTCTTCGTTGGCGGCCATGAGCCCGCCGTGCATGTGGTCTTCGTAGCCGCAGGACCACTCGTGGTCGGAGCGGTCGAGGTCGTTTTTGATGTACGCGGCGTACAGGGTGTTGTCGTTCTTGCTGTAGCGATCGATATATGCGTCGGGGCCCTGGCGTCGGATCTGGGCGTCAAATCCCTTTGGGGTGGCCGTCATGCGAACGCGCGCGGTCGGGTCCTCGATGCTCTGCCCGGCGTAAGTCTTGAAGTCGGGGAACTTCTCGGCGAGTCCGGCTTCCATGACCGGCGATTCGTACACAAGGAATGCTTCGAAGCCGCCCTCGGGCATGGGCAGGTCGATAAGAACCGCGTTGTCACGGAATCCCGGAGTGCCTTCCATCGGCGCTGCGGCGAGGCTCGCGCGGAGGGCGTTGGTATCGAGGGCCGCGGCGTTGAAAACGTCGGGGCGAACCCAGGCTTCCTGCGCGGCGCGCTCGGCGGGGATTGTGTTTACAAGTGCCCATGCGCCGTCTGCAGAAACGTTGCGGACATCAAAGCCGTTCGTTTCCGAGGCCCAGTGCTGCGCGTTTTGAGCAGCTGATGCTGCGCACGCGGCGAGCATGATTGCTGTAGAACCAATCATTGATTTGAGATTCACTCTTCACTCTCCTGCCAACAGTTCAGCACAAACCGGGCGTGACCGATAACCATGGACACCTCGGATCCCCTGCGCATTCAATATGCAACAAGATCGGAGCCCGGGCGATCCAACTTCGTTCTGCGTGCAGCTATCCCCCTGCTACGGCAGCAGATTCGGACGAAACTGGCACGTGGTTCCGCGTGGACCCCGCCTGCCTGTGTGCCCGATTGGTGTTCAAGATACTCGGGGCAGCCGCTGGCGCGAAGAATTGTGGCGAGGAATAGTCGAGAAAGGCCTGACAGGGCCCAAAAAAAAGACCCGCCGGGTGGCGGGTCATGTGAAACGAATCAGGACGTTTGTGTCTGGACTTACTCTTCGCAGCCATTCTGGAATGCGATGAGCCATGCGGTGAAGTCGCCCGCTTCGAGTGTGCCGTTGCCGTTGAGGTCGGCTGAGAGATCACCGTCGTTGTACGCGATGATCCATGCGGTGAAGTCGGCGCCGCTGAGAACGCCGTCGCCGTTAATATCGCCAGGGCAGTCGTTCGGGTTGTTGGGATCACCCGTGCACCCGTCTGGGCTGAGATCGAGAATGGCGCAATCTTCGTCAGGAATGAGTGTCGCAACGTACTGGATGATGCCTTCTCCGAGGATGCGCTCGGCAAAGGTGAGCTCGATGTTTGCCAGTCCGCCCGGGCAGGTGTGGCAGTAGCTCATGATCGTGCCGAACTCGGCGAGTGAGCAGTCACCGAAGCCGCAGGCATCGACAACGGGTGAGAGCCCGTGTGTGTGCGGCGCGCCGAAGTTGTGTCCCCATTCGTGCGCTGTGACGACGAGGTCCCAGTTCTGCGGGTCGTTGTTGACGAGCGGGTTCGGGAAAGCGCCGTTGAGGTTGGCCGAGACGGCCATGGCGATGTCGGGGTTGCAGATCGCATTGAGGTACGCGATACCGCCGCCGAGCGGCCTTGCCGAGAGCAGGTGAACGCCGTGCCAGTTCGGCAGGGCGGGGCTCGAGTTGCCGGCGTACGGGATGTCCTGCGAGGTCCACAACTCGCGCAGTTCAGTCAGGGCTGCTGGAGTCGAGTTGCCTTCCCAGGGGTCGGGGTTTGCAACCTCTCCGCCCGCGAAGATACGGGTGTAGACGATCTCGAGCTGCATGTTCCAGGTACGTGTGTAGATCTGGGAGACGCCTCCGACGAGCGACTCGATGTACATGTTTGTGAGTTCAAGAGCGGCGTCTGGGTCGGCGGTGCCGAAGCGGTCGGCGAGTTCGTTGTCGGCCTCGATCGCGACGCTTACCTTCCTGCAGGGCTGATCGAAGGGGTTGCTCCCGTCGCCTCTTCCGCCGCCGTCGCCCATCAGCGAGACGCCGGGGGGCGCGATGGCGGTGCATGCGAACTCGACCCAGTCGATCTCGCCCTCGGGGAGGTCGGACATGTTGTAGATGACGGGGCTGTTCATGTTCTGGACTGAGCCGCTTG
>WUAK01000316.1 GCA_009827205.1 Phycisphaeraceae bacterium
CTTGTGGAAACGGACATGTTGTCGCCACCTTGCTCTTCAAACTCGTGCCGGTGGTCGGCGTGTGGGTGATCGGGTCGAGAGTGGACATGCCGGATATTAGCGTGTGCCTGGCTCGGGTTGAACACTCTCTGGTGTGATATCGAGGCTATAGGGTCTGCCGAGCTTGAGGCGTTGTTCTTAGAGAGGCTTTGGAACTGCTACCATGCCGGGCATTCATGTGTTGATCTGATTGACTCACAGAATTCACAGTGGCATCGATTGGGGCCGTTTCGCAGAGCCAGGTGTTTCTTCCTGTATGATTCTCTGGTTGGGTGCAGAGTAGCGGTGATTTAAAGCGGCGAGCGATGAACCAAGAGCATGTCCGATCGATAGCCATCATGCTGCACGAGCGTGATCTGGAGGCGGAGAGCCGGAAGTATCGCATCTGGCCGATCGCTGAGAATTGGCGCCGATCGGGGATCGAAGTTCGGATCGTGCGAGGGCCCGAGTCTTGCCTCGATGCGGATGTGCTTGTGCCGCACATCGATTGTTCGTACATCCATGACGAATACTGGGAGGCAATTTCTGCACACCCAAGAGTCGTCAACCGCGGGATCCGTGACATCCGGAAGACTGCGATCAGCGAGAACCTGATTGGCCCGGGCGATCCGTGGGAAGGGCCGGTCATCGTCAAGACGAACAACAACAGCGGCGGTTTCATGGATCTGGAGTTTTCTGGGCGGTCGGGTCCGTCGCTGATTGATCGACTACGAAAGCGAGCGGCGTGGCATCCGCTTATTCAACCGAGATCGCTCGGGTGGACGAAGACGCTGACGGACTACCCGATCTTTCCGCATCAATCAGAGGTTCCCAAGACGGCTTGGAAGAATCCTCATTTGGTGGTTGAGAAGTTCTTCAAGCCCGATCAGAACGATTCGGGTGAGTTTGTCTTGTACCTCTGGATTGTCTTTGGAAATCGGGGGCTGGGGCGGACCCTGCTCTCGACCGATCCGTTTATCAAGAACGTGTCAAGCAACCTGGGTTCGTTCGAGAATCCACCGGCTGAGATGCTTGGCGTGCAGAATGAGTTTGGTATCGACTACGGCAAAATCGACTACATCCTCCACCGCGGGCGGCCTGTGCTGCTCGATATCAACAGAACACCAACAGTCTCGGGTGACGCCTACAGCGAGCCTTATGTCCAGCAGTGTGCGAGGCTTGCGAACGGTGTCGCGGATATCGGGCGGTAATGGGCAAGAATGCTGCCCTTAGCGGCTTTAGAGCGGCTGAGTTAGAGGTTTTACGGTGAGAAGCAGCTAAACTGACCAACCCATGGCAGAGGCTCTTCAACCAGATCGGGGAATGCAACAATCGCTGCAAGATGAGGGCCCAGCGGGCACATCTAACGAGTGTTGGCCTGTGTTGGTTATAGGTGGCGGCCCCGCGGGTTTATCGGGCGCTTACGAGCTTCTCAAGCACGCTCCGGACATGAAACCGCTTGTCGTCGAAGCGGGTCAGCGCGTTGGTGGCATCGCCCGAACCGAGGAGTACAAGGGATACCGGTTCGACATCGGGGGGCACCGTTTCTTTACGAAGGTGAAGCCGGTCGAAGAGCTCTGGCAGGAGATCATGGGCGACGAGATGATCGACGTCCCGAGATCGAGCAGGATCTACTACCGAGGCCGGTTCTACGACTACCCGCTGTCGATCGGCAACGCCCTTGGCAACCTGGGAATATATGAGTCGGCGCGAGTTGCGTTGAGCTTTGCGAAGTGGAAAGTATTCCCTTCGAAAGAAGAAGAGAACTTCGAACAATGGGTCTCGAACCGATTCGGCGGTCGGCTCTATTGGCACTTCTTCCGAACCTACACGGAGAAGGTGTGGGGGATCCCGCCGACCGAGATTCGGGCGGATTGGGCTGCTCAGCGGATCAAGGATCTCTCTCTTACGAAAGCGGTTTTCGACGCGCTGACCGGCAAGGGCGACACGGCATCGCTCATCAAGACTTTCAAGTATCCGAGACTTGGTCCCGGCCAGATGTGGGAGACCGCTGCCGACCTGATCGAAGAGAGGGGTGGCGAGGTCAGGCTTGAGACCCGTGCGGGCACGATCCACCGTGAGGGCAACAGGATCACGGGGGTTGAGATCGAGACCCGTGACGCGGGCCGCACGCTGATCGAGTGCGACCACGTGATGAACTCGATGCCGATCACTGAGCTGGTCCGGTGCATCTCACCCGCGGCTCCGGATGAAGTGTTGCAGGCTGCGGATCGGCTGAACTACCGCGACTTCCTCATAGTCACTCTTGTGCTCAACCACCCGGATCCGTTCGATGACAACTGGATCTACATTCATAGCCCGGACGTCAAGGTCGGGCGCATCCAGAATTTCCGAGCCTGGTCCGAGGCGATGCTGCCCAATCAGAGCACTGCGAGCATCGGGATGGAGTATTTCTGTCACGAGGGCGACGGGCTCTGGAACTCGAGTAACGAGGAACTGATTGAGCTTGCGAAGCAGGAACTCGAGAAGCTAGATCTGGCACCGGCGTCGAGTGTAGTGGACGGCACGGTCATCCGGCAGCCGAAGGCGTACCCGGTCTACGACGCAGACTACAAAGCCAATCTGGACATCATCAAGGAGTGGCTGCTGACATTCGAGAATCTGCAGTCGGTTGGTCGCAACGGCATGCACCGTTATAACAACCAAGACCACTCGATGCTTGCGGCGATGCTCGCGGCACGCAATATCGTCGGAGAGTCGCATGACATCTGGTCGGTCAACGTAGAGCGGTCATACCACGAAGATTTTGTGGTCGACAAGAAGGAAAAGAAAGCCGGCTCAGAGTCTGACGATGACGACGATCCCGACGGGGCCCGGTCCGCGCCGATCTCTGTTGTTATTCCAGTGCACAACGGTGGAGTGGATCTCGATTCGGCGGTGCGAGCTGTCCTGGAGTCAAGTGTTCTTCCTGCTGAGATTATCCTTGCAGACGATGGTTCTACTGATGGGGCCCCCGAGCGAGCCGCAGAGATAGACGATCGGGTACGGGTTGTCCGCGTATCTGACAATCCCGGCGGGCCGGCTCGGGCTCGCAACGCAGGCGCCAAAGTGGCTACCCAAGGCATTATCGTGTTCGTCGATGCGGATGTGCGCGTGCAGCGGGAATCACTTGCGACACTGATCGATCCTCTCCTGCAGGAATCTGGTGTCATTGCTTCGTTTGGGAGCTACGACAGCACACCAGAAGCAGCGGGCGCTGTCTCGATCTATGCCAACATAAGGCATCACTACGTGCACCAGAACGCCCAGGCTGACGCTGAGACTTTCTGGTCCGGGCTTGGAGCTGTTCAGAGGGAAGCGTTTCGAGATGTGGGCGGGTTTGACGAGGCGTTTGTAAAACCGTCGATCGAG
>WUAK01000317.1 GCA_009827205.1 Phycisphaeraceae bacterium
AACGCCCTTGCCCGTCCGGCCCGCGGCGAAGCGACGCAGCGCCTCTTTGAACCCCTCGCCCTTGGATTGGCTCGGCCCGTCGGGCGCTTCATCGAGGTTGGTGAGCAGAAATTCGCTGAGCTGATTGACCGATCGTCGACCACGCATCGGCGCCAGCCTTCGCACCCCGGCGCGTGAGCCGAAGGTCATGACACTGACCCGGTTGTTGCTGACGAGCCCGAGATAGCCAAAGGCCATCGCGAGCCTGTGAGAGAAGATGAGCTTGCTGGGTTTGCCGGCATCCATCGAGGCCGAGGTGTCGAGCACGACGTGCAACGCGAGGTCTTCCTCCTCGCGGAACAGTTTGATGAACAGGCGATCGAGCCTGGCGTACACGTTCCAGTCGATGTGCCTGAGGTCGTCGCCCGGGACATAGTTGCGGTAGTCATCGAACTCGACGGATCTCCCGCGTTTCTTTGATCGCCGCTCACCGGGCAGGGCTCCCGGGAACAACTTGCGGCTTTTGACGTCGAATCGATCTAGGCGTGACGCAAGCTCGGGGCTGATGAGCTCTTCCCGGGAGGCGGGTCTGGATTCCGTGGTTCCTGCGATCATGGGTATCCCCGTGCCGATCCACGTCGGCGCGGTACAGTGTACGAGAGCGGGCGGGGTGGAACCGCCCACGAGGGCCAGAGGGCTGTGTCAATGCGTGAACAGACGTTGCACCGGTTGATGCTCATCCTGCTCGTGTCGCTGATCCCCAGTGCCACCCACGCCCGGGCTCAGACTCCCTCGGAGCTGATGGAAGAGAATCGTGCGCTCCGTGATGAGCTCGAACGAACCCGCTCCCGCGTCGCTGCCCTCGAAGCCGACGTCGATCGTCTGCTCGCCGAGCGTCGCGGTCTTGAAGGCGCGCTCGCTCGCGCTGAGAACCTGATCTCCTCGATCAGAAGATCCGTCGGTGCGACCGATCTGCCGCCGGCGCCGCAGAGATATGCCCAGGTGCCCGATGATCCACTGGCCTCACCAGCGTCGCTGCTGCGTGAGCTGCAGAGCAGGTACCACGTCGAGATGCTGGGCATCCCCAGGGAGACCGAGGCCGAGCGTGAAGACTTCATCCGTCGGGTCCAGCTCTGGTGCCGACTGACCAATGAGAACCTGCGCGGCAGGCGCACCTGGCTCGTGACTCTCGACGACATCGCTCCGATGGGCAGAGACGCTTTCGTTGTGCGCATGGAACTGCACGACCATGAGGCTGGTCTCCCGATCGGTGAGCCCTTCGATGTGCAGTTTCCGAAGCGGTTTATGGACCAGTTCGAACGCGGGACCAAATCCGGGAAATGGGAGGTCACCTCGATTGTGATCGCCAAGCCCGTGTTCAACGAAAGCCGACTCTCACGCGGCGTGTTTGAGTACCCCACGATGATCGGTCCCATGGTCGAGTTCGACTTCGAGCTCAACTGGCAAGGTCTGAGGGCGTGGGCACCAAAGCCCGAGGCAGAAGCCGAGGAAGGGGCTCAGCCCGAAGCCGGCGAAGAGTTGAGTGACTCGGAAGAACCGAACGCGTGATCAGCCGGGCCCGGGGTCGGGTATGAGCCCCCGCTCGCGCGTCGGAGTTCGGCTCTCAGCTCAAGGCGCATGTCATCGATCTCGCGTTCGATGCGATCATTGATGTCCTTATTGAACTCCTTGGGCGGGATCGGATTTCCGTACATCACCATCACCCGCCTGCCGAGGGTCGGCGCCCTTTCGATCCTGGACCACGCGTCGAACGCACCTTCTACGGCAACCGGTATCACAGGACAGTTTGCTTTACGGATGATCAGTGAAGCCCCGTCGCGGAACGGTTCCATAGCGCCGTCGAATGTGCGAGAACCCTCGGGAAAGATGACTACAGCCTCGCCTTTCTTAAGGCGTTCGATGATGTCGCGGATCGCACGGATATCGCCTTCGCCGTCGCGGATGGGAATCGCGTTGACCCGAGTGATCAACCCGCCGAAGAGCGGTGAATTGAACAGACTCGCCCTTGCGAGAAACGTGAGTGCGCGGTGCCGGACCCGGCACCCGACCAGCGGCGGGTCATAGAACGATTGATGGTTTGCAACAATGAGACATGCGCCCGTCTTGGGCACACGTTCATGATGAATGAACCTGGCGCGATGAAAGAGACGGAAATGCACGAGCAGCAGCTCGCGGCAGAAGTGGTAGAACCGGAAGCTCTTTGCTCGCTCGGGTTTCATGCCTTGCGGGACGCGAGGATCTCTCGGACTGTCTTAGCCAGAAGCGCGACGACCTCTCCGATCGTGATCGGGCTCGTATCGATGCGGATTGCATCATCGGGGCAGATCAGCGGGCCGTCCTTGCGCGTCGAATCCCGCGAGTCACGCAGCAGGATGTCGTGCAGGAGCTCATCCTCGCTCGGGGCGTTCATGCCCGACTCGATCATCTGCTCACGGCGGCGTCTGGCGCGGACAGCGGGGTCGGCGTCGAGATAGAACTTCACGTCCGCGTCTGGGAAGACGATCGAGCCCTGATCGCGCCCTTCGGTCACGAGCCTCGGGTGCTGCTGACCGATCAGTCGCTGCTTCCGGACCATGTGCTCGCGGAGTTTGCCGATCGCAGCAATCTGCGAGACGGTCTTGGTCACATCCGGTTCGCGGATCCGCTGATTGAGCTGCTTCATCCACGCGAGGATCGCGGGTGGATCGGTCGTCCAATCGAAGTGCAGGTCGGCGTCTATTACCTTCTCTAGCACGGCATCGACATCGGTGAGCGCGATGTTGTGGTCGACCGCGATCGCCGCCGCGGCTCGGTACATCGCACCTGTGTCGAGAAAGTCGAGTCCGAGTTCGCAGGCGAGGAGTCTGGCGACTGTGGATTTGCCTGTGCCCGCAGGGCCGTCGAGGGTAACGACAACGGGGCCGTCGACCGGAATCCCGGTGCCGCTCGTCAGGCTGGACTTCTGGTCATCGGTCAACGTTGCCACGCGCTATTCGCCTTTGTGTCCGTTTCGATCAGTCTACTTCTTCGCGGTCGCGATACCAACCGCGTGCTCGAGGGCCCATCTGCTCAGATCGGTGCCCTTGGAGGCATCGTCGCTGCCTATGTACCGGACCGCGATCGTGCCGTCAAACCCAACGGAAGCGACAGTGTCCACGAGGGGCTGGAGTTCGTAGGGCTTGTGCGCGGGTGGATCGGGCTCTTCCTCCTCGAATTCGTCGTCACCAGCACCCAGGACAGCATCGAGCAGGCCCTTGAGCCCGTCGCCGCGGAAGTCGTCCTCGCCCTCTTCGATCTCTTCATCGAGATCAGCCTCCGACTCTTCAGCCTTTGGCTCTTCGGGTTCGGGTTCCTTCTCCTTTGATTTCTTCGGTGCCTCGGTCTCGTCGGGCATCTCAGGTTCGATCAACTCGATCGTCGTCGCA
>WUAK01000318.1 GCA_009827205.1 Phycisphaeraceae bacterium
CGATCCCCATGCTCAAAGAAGAAGGCGTCGAGCTCGTCGTCTTCAAGGTCAACTCGGGCGGCGGCTACCTGCTCGAGATCCAGCAGCTCTCCGATGTGCTCCACAACGAGTACAAGCAGAACTTTGCACTCGTGGGCTGGGTCGAGAGCGCCATCTCCGCAGCTGCCATGACCACCCTCACGATCGAGAACATCTACTTCATGCCCCGGGGCAACTTCGGCGCCGCGACGGGCTGGTCTGGCCAACTCGTTGCCATGAAGGGCCGAGGCCTTGAGGGCGCCCTGTACAAGATGGAGAAGATCTCCGCACGCGGCAACCACGATTCCAAGGTCATCCGCGCGATGCAGATCAACGAGCCTCTCTCCTACGACATCGACAGCGCTACAGGCGCGGTCACGTTCTACCAGAACGAGTCGGGTGAGTACATCCTCAACGACGGCACCGACATCCTGACCTTCAACGCACAGCAAGCCGAGCACTGCGGCTTCAGCGCGGGCACCGCCGCAACTTTCAAGGAACTCCAGGCGCTGCTCGAGCAGAGCTTCGGCGAGATCGAATGGGTCGGCGAAGAGGTCGAGGGCATCCCATACCCCGTCAGCAACGCCGAGATGCACCAGCGTGAGTACCGCGAAGAGGTCGACTACCAGGACGCTCGCTTCCAGGAGGTCGTCGTCAAGTACCAGATGGAACTCCAGAACGCGCAGGGCGTCGCGGTTGACCGCCGGGGCGGCTTCCTCCGACGCGCCGAGGGCTACCTCGCACGCATCAAGCGCATGATCAAGATCAACCCGAACTTCGGCATCTTCACCGTCAATGAAGAGTGGATCCGTCAGCAGGAAGAGATCATCCGAGAACTCCGCCGGGGCTGATCCCTTGATCTCAGCTTGATCAATCACTGATCACCACGACGGCCGGGCACACGCTGCCCGGCCGTTTTTTCGTGCGCATACCATTGGGCGTCACACCCAATCAGGAGCCCCAGATGCCCGCTATCCCTACCGACTTTGTCTCTGCCGATCTTGACGCGACCGATTTCTCGCAGCTGGAACCCTTGTTCAGCTCGTTGCTGGAGCGACCCGTCAATTCCAAGGACGAGCTGGAGTCCTGGCTCCTGGACCGGAGCGAGCTCGAGGCGTCGTGCTCCGAGGCGATGGCGCTGCTCTACATCGCGATGACGTGCAACACGGACGACGAGGCCGCGTCGGGCGCGTACGCGAAGTACATCGAGGATGTGCCGCCCAAGATCAAGCCGCTCTCGTTCGAGCTCGACAAGCGCCAGAAGCATCTCGCCCAAGAGCTGGGGCTCTCGGGCGAGCGTTACGAAGTGATCAATCGTGACACCGCGGCGGACGTCGATCTGTTCCGTGAAGAGAACGTCCCGATCGAGACCGAGATCGCAAAGCTCGACCAGAAGTACGACACGATCTGCGGGGCGATGACCGTCAACTTCGAGGGCGAAGAAAAGACCCTGCCGCAGATGGGCGTGTACTTCGAGAGTACCGACCGCGACATACGTGAGAAGGCGTGGCGCGCCGTGTCTGAGCGCAGGCTGCAGGATGTCGAGCCGATCAACGAGATCTACGACGAGATGGTCGCCAAGCGTGAGACGCTCGCCAAGAACGCCGGGTTCGATTCGTACACGGGCTTCGAGTTCAAGTCGAAGCACCGGTTCGACTACACGCCCGAGCACTGCTTCGCGTTCCACGAGGCGTGCGAGAAGATCGTTGCGCCGTTTGCTCGAAGGCTCGACGACGAACGCCGGCAGAAGCTGGGGCTCAATGTGCTCAGCCCATGGGATATGGCTGTCGACGAGAAGGGCCGTGCGCCGCTGACACCTTTCGACGGCGGGGCCGATCTCGTATCCAAGACAAACGCCGCGTTCATGTCGCTCGACCCGAGGCTCGCCGAGATGCTCTCGCAGCTGGGCGACGGGGCTGGCCGCGTGACTGCCGAGAACATGAAGAACCCGCCGCTCTTGGATCTCGATTCGCGCGTGGGCAAGGCGCCGGGCGGCTACCAGTACATGCGTGACCGCTCGCGGAAGCCGTTCATCTTCATGAACGCCGCGGGTTTGCACCGTGACCTCGAGACGATGGTGCACGAGGCGGGCCACGCGTTCCACTCGATGCTCTGCATCGATGAGCCCCTGCTGCACTACCGCCACAGCCCGATCGAGTTCGCCGAGGTCGCGAGCATGTCGATGGAGCTGCTGACTATGCCGCACTGGGGTTCAGCGGGCTCGTTCTACGACGGCAAGCCCGAGGACCACGCCCGCGCGATGCGGCGACAGATCGAGTCTTCGATCACGCTCCTGCCCTGGATCGCGACGATCGACGCGTTCCAGCACTGGGTCTACGCGAACCCGGCGCACTCCCGTGACGACCGGACCGCGCAGTGGATCGAACTCGACAAGCGCTTCGGTAGAGGCTTCAGCTGGGAAGGGCTCGAAAAGTTCCGCGACTCTGGCTGGCAGAAGCAAGGCCATCTGTTCGGCTCGCCTTTCTACTACATCGAGTACGGCATCGCCCAGCTCGGTGCGCTCGGCCTCTGGATCCGCTCGCTCGAAGAGGGCCCGGCGGTCGCGATCGATGCGTACATCAAAGCGCTCTCGCTCGGCGGCAGCAGACCGCTGCCCGAGCTCTTCCACGCCGCGGGTCTGGATTTCGACTTCGGTCCCGCCGTCGTCGAGCGCCTCGTCGAGCGCGTCGAGAGTGAGCTGGCCAAGCTGCCAGAGTGATGATGGGCGACCAAGAACATCAGCCAAAGCACATGTCGCCCGACGAGTTCCGGAGAGAGGCCTCGCGCGCGATCGATCTTGTCGCGGCGTACATGCAGCAGGTTCAATCACTGCCAGCAAAGCCAGATACCAAGCCGGGCGATGTCTTCAGCAAGATCCCGGCGCTGGCGAAGCACGAACCAGGTGAACCGGGCGAGTGGTCGCGGATCTTTGAAGAGATCGACTCGCTGATACTGCCCAACATGATGCACTGGCAATCACCGAGCTTCTTCGGCTACTTCCCGTGCAACTCGACCGGGCCCGCGATCATCGGTGAGCTGCTGAGTGCCGGGCTCGGTCAGCAGGGCATGCTCTGGCAGACCTCGCCCGCGTCGAACGAGCTCGAGCGCGCGCTGCTGGATCAGATGGGCCGAGCCATGGGATTGCCCGAGTCGTTCCTCTCGACTTCAGACAACGGCGGGGGGTGCATCCAGTCCACCGCGAGCGAGGCGACACTCACCGCGATGGTCGCGGGTAGGCGGCGCGTCACCGAGCGGGGCGCCGACTTTCACAAGACCACCGTTTACGCCTCAACGCAGACCCACAGCTCGTTCGTCAAGGCGGGGCTGATCGCTGGTCTCGCTTCGAGTGCTGAGGACACGAGCCGGGT
>WUAK01000319.1 GCA_009827205.1 Phycisphaeraceae bacterium
CTTTCAACCGATGAGATCGGGAGCGTGCCGATTCGATCAGTAGATGGGCAGCGATCAGTAGCCGTGCGTGACCTTCCGTTTGAGATTTCACGGGGGGCCGAATCCCCACGTCGGAGTCTGAGCCGATTCCATTCTCCCGATGACAGCGCAGAGCGGGCGGTTCTGCTCGGGGTGAAAATGAAAGAGGGACGCAATGTTGTTCAACTGGGGGCGGAGATCGAAGAGGTAGTCCAACGCTTCCGCGAAACATCGCTTCCGGATGGGCTCGAAGTCACCCGAGTGAATGACATCCCGCGCCAGGTGGACTCACTGATCGCTGATTTTGTTGAGAGCCTCTGGCAAGCGATAGTCATCGTTCTGCTGGTCGCTTGTCTGATGATGGGATGGCGGCCTGCTCTCGTCATGGCTACTGCAATCCCGTTGTGCATGATCTCCGCAATTGCGATTGTGCCTTATTTTGGTGTTGAGCTCGAGCAGTTCGCGATCGCTTCATTGATCATCGTGCTCGGAATGGTCGTTGATAACGCGATCGTGGTGACTGACAACGCTCAACGACTCATGGACGAGGGAGTCCCACGAGAACAGGCATCCGTAGAGGGCGCTAACTCTCTGGCTCGATCAATCCTCTCGTCAACGCTTACGACGGTGGGGGCGTTCTTGCCCATGGTCACCATTCCAGGTGCAGCAGGCGAGTTTATGCGCAGCCTTCCAATTGTAGTCTCCGTGACATTGCTCAGTAGCTACCTCGTCGCGATGACGGTCACGCCGATGATGTGCTCGTGGATTCTCAAGCCCAAGGCGGCTACAGAGGGCAAAAAATCCCGTATCGGAGAGCTATACACAGCTCTGATACACAAGTGTGTTTCCTACAGACTGATCACATTGTCTGCTGCTGGCCTTGCAGTGTTGATGTCTCTAGGGCTCATGCCTGTAGTAGGGACGGCGTTCTTCCCTGGTGGGGTCCGGGATCAGTTCTTTGTTCATGTGACTACGCCGGTTGGTACTTCACTCGAGGCGACCGAGGAGATCGCAGCCGAGGTTGAGCAGCTTATCCTGAAAACCAGCAAGAGCGGATCAGCGGGCAGCGTAGAACGCCTCGCGAGTGCGACGACCTTCGTGGGGTCGGGAGGCCCACGCATGATTCTCTCACTTGACCCGGAACACAGCGTCCCGCACTACGCGATGATCCTGGTTAACACGACAGATGCGGCGGTAAGCCGAGAGTGGGTGGACCAACTACGAGAAGAGGTGGCGCAAATACCTGGGGCTCGGATAGATGTTCGCCCATTCATGACCGGGCCGCCAGTCAGCAATCCTGTGGAGTTTCGTTTCATTGGGCGTGATGTCAACGTTATGCGATCAGTAGGTCGAGACATGTTGGTTGCATTCCAAGAGACGCCTGGGACTGTGATGGCTGCGGATGACTGGGGGGAAATGATCAATACGATCGATGTCGAAGTGGATGCAGAACGTGCCTATCTTGCTGGGGTTACCAGTCGCACAATCTCTGAGGAACTTGACATGCTCTATACGGGAGGTCGATTGACGACTTTCCGAGAAGGCGATCACCTCGTCGATGTCATACTTCGGCTTACTGAGCAAGAGCGAGAATCAATCGACGGTCTGGATCAGGCGTCGATTCGGACCGCAAGTGGGACAATCCCGCTCGCCGCGGTTGCCGACATCGATGCTGGATTCGAGTATGGCACGATTGCGAGATACAACCGAGAGCGGTGCTTGACTCTTGGATCTCAAGTTGCGGATGGCTTCTTAGCAAACACCATCACCGTCGAGCTCTTTGATAAGTTGCAGCAGTTGGTCGAACCACTCCCTCTCGGCTACAGGCTTGAGATCGGTGGTGAGTCTGAGGAGTCTGTAGAGTCACAGCAAAAGATCGGTGCCGCATTCTCAATCAGCATCGTTGCAATCTTCTTGGTTTTATTGATCCAGTACAACTCGATTCTTAAGCCGCTGGTTGTACTTACCGCGTTCCCACTCGCGCTCATTGGGGCCATGCTCGGCCTGTTCTTCAGTGGATCGCCGCTTGGATTCATGCCTCTGCTCGGTGTCGTTGCTCTAGGGGGCACCGTAATCAATAACGCGATTGTGCTCATTGATTTCATCGAATCGATGGTTGCAGAGGGTACGGAGTTGCGCGAGGCGGTCGCTCGCTCAGGATTGGTACGAATGAAACCGATCCTTCTCACAACGTTAACAACAATTGGAGGGCTCCTTCCGCTTGCCTTGTTCGGCGGTCCGATGTGGACAGGAATGTCTTGGGCGATGATCGGAGGGCTCTCACTCTCAACAGCATTAACACTTCTCGTGATCCCCACGATCTACGTACTATGCGCTGAACGATTCGGAATGAAGACGTCATCATGAAGAACCTCACCAGAATCACAATCGCCGTACTCATCTTCAGCATTTTCGGTTGTACATCGATCGGACCAGTTTATGAGAGGCCGGTTGTCGAAACCGATCCACAATGGGCGGCGAGCTCAGATGTAGCGTTTAACTCTGATCAACCTGAGGGTATTGACACTTGGTGGAAGACTCTGAACGACCCGGTGTTGGATGACCTTGTTGAACGCGCATTTGAGGCGAATCTCGATCTGGCGATTGCAGTACAGCGTGTGCGGCAAGCTATGGCACTTCGGGGGATTAGTGCAAGTGAGAGATACCCCGATCTTGACGGGACTGGCTCGTATAGCAGAGAGCGACAAGGGCAAAACGGATTTCCAGCCTTGACGGACCCAGTTGATTTTGATTCATTCGCTTTAGGTCTCGAATTCGGCTGGGAGCTAGATGTTTGGGGCCGTGTCAGCCGAGTAATCGAGGCCGCAGATGCTGACCTCGCGGCAACCATGGAGGACCTGCACGATGTTCGACTTATTCTCGCTGCCGAGGTTGCTACTGAGTATGTTGGGCTTAGTACAGCACAGCAACGTATCTGGGTTGCTCGTAGGAATGTAGAGATTCAGCGTCAGAGTCTCTCGTTGACAACGACTCGATTCGAAAATGGAGCGGCTCCGCAGCTAGACGTAGCCCAGGCTGAAACGAATCTCGCAAATACAGAAGCCGAGCTTCCATCTCTTGAAGCAGACTTACGTGATCGAACATTGCGACTCGCCGTATTACTCGGGCAAAATCCAACGGCGTTACTGGATGAGTTGACGGATATACGGTCGATCCCGACTCCACCTGAGGCGATTTTGGTGGGTATCCCTGCCGAAGTTCTAAGGCGTCGTCCTGATGTCCGGGGGGCTGAACGATTGCTCGCGGCGGAAGTCGCACGGATCGGCGTTGAACTCGGTGATCT
>WUAK01000320.1 GCA_009827205.1 Phycisphaeraceae bacterium
GACGGATACACCCTGGGCGTTTGCTTCGGATCCGGAATCGGACAATTCGCGTGACCCGACACGTTTTGTTGAGCGGATCAGTAAGCAGTACAACGAGATTCTGGCGATCGCAGACGAGACGGGAGATCTTGTAGCGACCGCGGGGGTTGTGCGTCGGCCTCGGAGGAAGCTCTGGCATCGTGCGGAGATCTGGGGCGTTTATGTCCATCCGGATCATCGGGGCCGGGGTCTGGGGGCAGCCGTTGTGCGGGCGGCGATGGATGAGGCCCTGGACTGGGAGGGTGTGGAGTCGGTTGCTTTGTCCGTCAGCGAGAAGTCGGAGGCGAGAAGGCTGTATGAGCGGCTTGGGTTCAGGCAGTGGGGGTACGAGCCGGACTGCCTTCGGCTTGACGGCGAGTCATACGACGAGATCCACATGCTGTACATGCCCGAGGACCAATAACTCTCGTCGCACGCGGGGATGAGACTTGCGAGGCCTTTGTGATGACGGTTTGGCGCAGGATTGGTGTTTGTGCTCGTGTGTGTGGGGGGGCTTGCCGAGGTCTTTGTTGATGATCGGCTTTGGTCCCATGCTGGCGTCTGTGACCGATGGCGAATCCGCATGGGCGGAATTTATCTCGGGTGTGCAGCAGACCTTTGAGCACAACGCGGCGATGGCGCCTGTGCTCGGGATCGTGCTGCTGGTGGGCGCGGTGATCCTGATCGACTATTTCATCGCGAGATGGATCGTTCGGCGCACTGAGGGCGGCGGGAGTCGCGCTCGGTCCGGCAAGCGGCGCTTTACCTCACGTCGAAATCCAGGGTGATGTCGTCGTCGGTGTTCTGAGTGCCGTCGGCGCCCGCGGATGTGAGTCTGTACGAGTCGGCATCGATGATCTCGTATGTTATCGAGTTGCCCCAGTAGTCCTGCTGTAGATCGGGTTTGAGTGTCGTGATCGATACGAGTGAATCCGGCAGTGCATCCATGGTCTGGTGGTACGCGGCGACCTCTGTGTGAATCTCACTCATGGTGACGTAGGTCTGGATATTGGGCAGGGTGATGGCGGTGCCCGCGGCAGCGAGCGCGAATATCGCGAGGAACATGATCCCGAAAATGACCAGCCCGATGATGATCCATAGCGATCCGATGAAGCCGATGATGGCTCCCGCGATTGCGAGACCTCTTGGGGGCTTTCGCAGCGCGAAGAGTGACAGGATGAGTCCTATGGGGCAGAGCAGGCCGCAGGTGCCCACGATGCCCAGCAGTGAGCAGACGAATCCGGCGACGCCGAGCCCGTTCGAAGGAGGTGCCTGGTACGCGCTCTGGTTTGTCATGGTTCTGCTCCCTGGGTTGGAGCAGTTTACACGGCCCCGGCTTCTTCGAGCTTATTGGCGGAATCGATGATTGTTTTCATGTGCTCGATGAAATCAGTGACGGGCGAGCCAGCCAAGTCGATGTTGCGGGCGGCCTGGATCGCAGCGTAGGCACGCTCGGCGGTTCCTCCGAGGCGTTGGAAGCCGTAACCACCCGCGGAGCCCATAACAGACCGGCATGCTCGGAGTGAAGATTCGAGATCACGCTTTTGCTTTGCGCGAATGAACTCGTCGCGGAAGCGCGTCAGCATCGGGACATATGACGAGGCAAGCTCCATATCTTCTGGAGGAGCATCAAACGGATCGTACAGTTCGGGTTCATTGTCTGCTGACTCGGCCAGCACAGCATTGAGCGCGCTCGACAGTCTGCTCATGGTCACTGGCTTTGTAAGCACGGCGTCGGCGCCGGCTTCAAGCATGCGCGCTAGTTCTTTGTCGCGGGTTTCGGCGGTCATGATGATGACAGGACCCGAGTAGAGCTCCGGTCGGATCATCGAAATGACATCGATTCCGGTCGTGTCTTCGAGGTGAAAGTCGCAGACGACGACATCGTATTTCTCGAGTTTGAGTTTGTCGCACGCGCTCCCGGTCGAGTCTGCGACGGTGATTTTGATGTGCGAGTCTTTGGCCTTGTGCTGAAGCAACATTCTGTCAGAATCAAGGTCATCGAGGTAGAGGGCGTGGATCGGCTTGAGTCCGTCGGCATCTGCTTCGGAAGAGGATTTCTCTTCGGTGCTGATGTTGTTGTTTGGGACCTGTCGCATGAACTGTGCGAGATCGAGTTTCTTCTCGAGTTGCACCACGCAGATATGGAATCGGCCGCCGTTGTGTTTGCAGTCCTTGATGGTGCCCTGAACACGGAGGGCGGTGTTATCGGCTTTGGGCAGATCAATCATGACGTTCGAGGAGATGTGCAGGAACGCCTGTGTGACGAAAATAACCGAGGATGGTGTGAGCAACCTGGTCTGGACCTCTATGTAGCGCTTGGTGCCACCTGGGTCTTTGACGGCTGTCTTGACGTGGTCAGCGATGTATTCGATCGGTTGGGAGCCGTCATTTCTCATGCGAGGCGTATCGACCGGCCGTCGGGGTGTATTCAGGGATAATGAGTAGTCGTTGCCGAGATTTGGGGATGTATCGAAACAGCTGCTCGTTGGGTCCTCCCGGTTATCGGGATGCCGTTTCGTTGCCGTGCTTTAGTGTCCTTCGTGGCCGTGGAAGATGTTGATCTCGGCACCCGGGAGTTCGGCGTTGCAGTGAAGACAGTGTGTTGGCGAGGCGTTGTACCTTCCGACCGGGTAGTGCCTGTCGCACTCAGGGCATTCGAGAGCCCGGCTGAGATCTTCTGACGAGCCGCAGGTTGGGCACTTGACACCCTCACTGGAGCGGGCAGCGAGTTCACGGACGGTCATGCTGAAGTCGTGTGGTTCTTCCTCGGCTAAGCAGATCCAGAGTTGAACCGTGTCGAGCGGGTGGACCGACTTTCTGTTGGTGGACGGTTTCATCGAGAAGACGAAGATGGAGCCTGCGACTGCGGCCAGTACAAGGACTCCGAGAACGATGCTGAGAACCTTTGCCATCCGATGCACTCCGTCGTGAACAAAGAACTATAGGTTCGTCGCGTAGGATGAGTTCGCTCGAGCCCGACGACCACATTGAGGTCTGGGTTGTGAATGAGAAACGGGGCTCTTTTGCAAGAGCCCCGTTTGGAAGGATGTATGCGTAAGTTGTGTACTCGACGCTGGGCTCGATTATTCCCAGTAGTCGGTGTTGGCCTTGTTGTCGAAGTTCCAGCGACGCATCCGGGCCTTTAGGTTCGAATCATTTGTGTTGCCCAGATCGTCAGCATCGAGTGTGTAGTCGTCGACGTTGCGCGATTCGGCGTGACCGTCGGCGAAACCGAAGTTCGCTTGGCCGCTGAAGTAGCCGCCTGGGTGCATCTGCGGTCTGTTGCTTTGC
>WUAK01000033.1 GCA_009827205.1 Phycisphaeraceae bacterium
CGCACGCAGGGGCACTCGCGAAGTCGTACGCCTCGAACGGGCCCAGCCGGCGAAGGTCCTGATCTTCAGTTGCAAAGCGGGGAATGACGTGCGCATGCAACTCGGGCGCCATGTTGCAGAGGATCAGGTAGTTGATCCGCTGGGCGCCCGTCGCGGCGAGCACCGCGTCACCCAGCAGCAGCACGTCCGACATGAACTCCGCCCGCTGCCTCGGCCCGAGATCGTTCACGCTCGGCACAACCGGATCGGGCAGAAGCACACAGCAGCCCTCGATCATCTCGGGTTGGTTGTCGTTGAGCACGGCAAAACCTGAGGTCAACTGTGCGAGCGGGGCAGGGTGACGACCCTCTCGAGCAAGTGCGACGCGATCAGAGATGATGGTGCTGCTCATTTCGATGAACCTCGGGCTCACGTATCTGTATACTGCGCGGCATGGACACGATCAAAGTATATTTCTTCACTCTTATGGTAGTGTTGGGTGGTCACGCGATGACTCAGGATGATGCCGAGTCTGAAACCCGTGACTATGTCTTTGTCTTCATTAAGACCGGCCCCGAGGATGCGAACATCACAGGCGACGCCCGCAACGAGGCGTTCGGGGGACACTTCTCGAACATGCGCAAGATGTCCGCAGACGGTGACTTGCTGATCGCGGGTCCGTTCGGCCCGCCGATGGCTGACACCAACCACAGGGGCATCTTTGTGTTCGATGCCCAAACGCTCGAGGAGGGCATGACGCTCGCCGAAACCGACCCGCCGACCAAGCTCGGCATCTTCGTGCTGACGGGCTTCGTGTTCACGACCGATGATCCGCTCACAAAGCTCCACGAGCTCGACATGAAGGCACTCAAAGAGCAGGGCGAGGATGCGCCCCCCGGATCGAACGCACGAGCATACGTGCTGGCGACAGCGCCCTTTGATGACGCCCTCTACCAATCTGCAGCGAAGAACGATAACGTATTCATCGCCGGCAAGCTCCATGGCTCAGGCGAGGACGGAGCCGATCAGATCCTCATCTGGCTCGACGCGGAAAATGTCGAGGGCGCGAACGAGATCACTGCTCAGTTCGGCGGCGACTGGACGCTGCACGGGTGGTTCGGGTCAAAGAGTATTGCTTTGCTCAGCAGAGAGGATTAAGCAAGCATCTCTTTCAGATACACCCCAGTATGACTCGTCTTGCTCTTGGCGACCGTCTCGGGTGTGCCAGAGGCGACGATGGTGCCGCCGCCGTCGCCGCCTTCTGGGCCGAGGTCGATGAGCCAGTCGGCGCACTTGATGACATCGAGATTGTGCTCTATGACCACGAGCGTGTTGCCCGCGTCGGCGAGCCGGTTGAGCACGCCCACGAGCTTGTTGATGTCCTCGAAGTGCAGGCCCGTCGTAGGCTCGTCGAGGATGTAGAGCGTGTGTTCCTGGCTGATGGTGCCGTCGTATCGCACGCCCTTGCCAAGTTCCGTCGCGAGCTTGACGCGCTGGGCCTCGCCGCCTGAGAGTGTTGTCGAGGGCTGGCCGAGCGTGATGTAGTCGAGCCCGACATCGCGCAGGCACTCGGCGAACCGCAGGATCTTGGGGTGGTTCTCGAAGAACGAGCACGCATCCTCGACAGTCATCGCCAGCACATCCGCGATGTTCTTGTCGCGGTACGTCACCTCGAGGGTCTCACGGTTGTAGCGCTTCCCCCCGCACACCTCGCACTCGACGAACACGTCGGGCAGGAAGTGCATCTCGATCTTTTTGAGGCCCTGCCCCTGGCAGGCCTCGCATCGCCCGCCGCCGTTCTGCGCAGAGACGTTGAAGCTGAACCTGCCCGGCTTGTAGCCGCGGATCTTGGCTTCCTTTGTCGCGGTGAAGATCTTCCGGATCTCATCGAAGATGCCCGTGTATGTCGCGGGGTTCGAGCGGGGTGTCCTGCCGATGGGCGACTGGTCGACCTCGATGATCCGGTCGATCTTGCTCAGCCCGTTGACTCGCGAATGCTCGCCCGGTTTCTCGCGGCTGCCGAGCAGGTCACGCCTCACCGCCTTGAGCAGGATCTCGTTAACGAGCGTCGACTTGCCCGAGCCAGACACACCGGTGACACAGACGATGCCCCCGAGCGGGAACGCGGCGTCGACCTTCTTGAGGTTGTTGGCTCGCGCCCCCTTGACGACGAGCGCGTTCTTCTCGTTCATCGGGCGACGCTTCTTCGGGACCGCGATCTCGCGCTTGCCTGAGAGGTACTGCCCGGTCAATGAGTCCTTGACCTTGCACACATCGGCGACGCTGCCCTGCGCGACGATCTCCCCGCCGTGCACACCGGGGCCAGGCCCGATGTCCACGACATGGTCGGCGCTGCGGATCATGTCCTCGTCGTGCTCGACGACGAGCACCGTGTTCCCGATGTCTGTCAGGTGACGAAGCGTGCGGATGAGCCTGTCGTTGTCGCGCTGATGGAGCCCGATCGTCGGCTCGTCGAGCACGTAGCACGCGCCGACGAGTCCCGAGCCGACCTGAGTCGCAAGCCTGATTCGCTGCGCCTCGCCGCCCGAGAGTGTCGCGGTGCGCCGATCGAGCGAGAGGTACTCGAGCCCGACGCTCGAGAGGAACCTGAGCCTGTTGCCGATCTCGCGGATGATGGGCTCGGCGATCTGCTCCTGCTCCTTCGTAAGCCTGAGTCCCTCGACGAATTCGATCGCGTCATTGATGTTGAGGCGCGCAAGTTCGGAGACGTTGAGGCGTGAGCCGTCGTTGGTGTCGCGTCCGATGACGGTGTCGCTGAACGCGCGCTTGGTGTCGGCTTTGTGTGACGATGTCAGCAGCACGTGGAGTGCTCCGATGCTGAGTCTGTCGCCGCAGCACGTCGGGCACGTGTGCTCGGATTGAAACTGGTGCAGGTGGTCCTTGACCCACTGGCTCTCGGTCTTGTGGAACCACGCGTCGAGCATGGGGATGACGCCGTCCCACGACTTGGCACCGAACATCAGGTCGTCGTACTGCTTCTGTGTCAGATCAGCGATCCGAGTGGTGATGTCGATGCCGACCTTGCGGCAGTACCTCCTGAGGACACGGGGGTAGATCATCCCGCCGGGGCCGTTTTTCTTCCATGGCGCGATCCCGCCCGCGTTGAGCGATTTGTTCTCGTCGGGGACGACCAGATCCTCGTCGAACTCGAGGATCGAGCCCAGCCCGTGGCACGTCGGGCACGCACCGAACGGCGAGTTGAACGAGAACAGCCTCGGGCTGATCTCCTCGAGTGCGTACTCGGGGTTATCAGGGTCGGCGAAGCTCGTCGAGTACGTCCTGTCCGTCCACTTCTCGCGGTCTTCTGGGTCGTTGATCGAGATGTACACGGTGCCGCCGGCGAGCTTGAGCGCTGATTCGATCGATTCCGCGAGCCGCTGTCGAACGTCCGCGCGGATCACAATCCGGTCTACAACCGCGTCGATGTCATGCTTGTGATAGCGTCCGAGATCGAGCGGGTTTTCCCCGCCTGCAGCGAGCGCATCGCGCAGCTCGATGACCTTCCCGTTGACACGTGCTCGCCCCCAGCCGTTCTGGTGGAGATCCTCCAGAACATCCTTGTGGAAGCCCTTCTTCCCGCGCACAACCGGCGCGAGCACCATGAGCCGAGTGCCCTCGGCGAGTTCCATGACGGCTTCAACAATCTGCGAGCTGGGCGTCGCCGCGATGGGACGACCAGAGCGTTCGAGCACCGTGCCGTCTTTCTTCTCTTTCGTTGGTGCCCATGAGACGGGTGTGCCGCAGCGAGCAAAGAGGAGGCGCAGGTAGTCGTAGATCTCGGTCGTTGTGGCGACCGTGGATCGCGGGTTGTGCGACGCCGACCGCTGCTCGATCGCGATCGTCGGCGGGATTCCCTCGACCTCCTCGACGTCTGGTTTCTTGAGCTGGTCGAGGAACTGTCTCGCGTACGCCGAGAGAGACTCCATGTACTTGCGCTGGCCCTCGGCGAAAATCGTGTCGAACGCCAGCGAGCTCTTGCCCGACCCTGAGAGCCCTGTCATCACGATCAGCTGATCGCGGGGGATCACGAGATCGATATCTTTAAGATTGTGCTCTTTGGCACCCCGGACGCGGATCTGCCTGAGGGCAGTCGGCTCGGAACTCGGCTTGGTTTTGGCCGACCGTGTCTTCCTTGGGGCGGATTTCTTCTTCGCGATGGCTTTCGTCTTCGGCATGTGGATCAGATCGTAGGGGCTTGGTAGGTACCGGTAGCGGTGGATCCAGATTTACGTTGTCCCGCGTGGGAGGCCGATTCACAAGGCATGGCGGTCACTTTCAGACTCTCGGACACCCCCGACGAACCCATCGAGACTCGCGGCGCGACTCCCGAGGAGAACGTCTCGTATTGGAAGCAGTTGCACGAATCGAATGCCTATTTCGACACGCACAACTGGTACCAGGACAGGCTCCGCTTTTTCGGGCTCGATCAGATCTCGCGCATCCTCGATCCGAAACAGGACGACACTCTGCTGGAGATCGGGTGCGGCTACGGCAGGCTGCTCTGGCATCTCGCTCCGCTCGTCAAGAACGCGATCGGACTCGATCTCGCACAGGCCCCGCTCACGGAAGCAGAGTCACTGCTCGAGTCCAGGGGATCGGTAGAGCTTCACCTAGGCGACGGTGTGACCCTCAATCCGATCAAGGACGAATCGATCACCGCCGCATACGCGTTCACCGTGTTCCAGCACATGGCTCGGAGTGTCGCGCTCGCCAATGCACGAGAGGTTGCCCGCGTGCTCGCGCCTTCGGGGCGATTCCTCCTCCAGCTCCACGTGGGTGACGGGAGCGAGGATGTCATGGCAACGCCCGGCGAGCAGTCCGTTGGCTACACCGCCGCGCAGGCAGCTGGCCTGATCGAAGACGCCGGGCTCCGGGTTGAACGGGTCGAGCGTGAACTCCTGCTGAAGGACTATCCAGCCGGCAATGTTGCGTGGTGGTGGGTGCTGGCAACGAAGCATGAGGCGTCGTCGTCAGGGTGAGCCTTCGGCGTTCGGATCAGCTGGCACCGCCTGTTGCTGAGTCGGCTGGTTCGCTTGATGTTGCTGAAACACCTTCTGCTTCATCTGCATTATGACGCCCACGAGCACCAGCCCGATAGCCAGGCCCAGCATGTAGGTCGCCAGGTTTGAGATGAAGCGTTTGTTGATCTTCACAGCCAATGCTAGCGCCTGAATTGGTCACCGTTTCTTGCGTTTCTTGGCGTGAACTCCGGGCATCCCTGCAGATTTGCCGTGGGCTTTCTTACCCGTTTTCTTCGAAAGCTCGGATTTGCGCACTTTCCCGTCGGTCCCGACTTTGCCCTCGCGGATGAGCTTGATCTGATCTCGTAGTTGGGCGGCTTTCTCGAACTCGGTCTTCTCCGCGGCCTCAAGCATCTCGCCTTCGAGCTCACGGACGAGTTCCTCGGCCTCGAACGCCTCGTCGTCGGTAGCGATGACCTCCCGCGCTGTTCTGCGGGCTTTGAGCTCCATCTCGATGCCGTGACGGATGGCTTTCTCGACTGTCCGCGGTGTGATGCCGTGCTCTTCGTTGAACGCGATCTGCTTCTCGCGTCTGCGATCGGTCTCGTCCATCGCTGCCTGCATCGCGGGGGTGATTTTGTCCGCGTACATGACAACCGTTGCGTTGACGTTCCGCGCGGCTCGGCCCATCTGCTGGATCAGACTCGTCGGGCTGCGCAGGAAGCCCTCCTTGTCGGCATCCAGAATGCACACAAGCGAAACCTCGGGCAGATCGAGACCCTCGCGGAGCAGGTTCACACCCACGAGCACGTTGTACTCGCCCTTGCGCAGGTCTGTGATGATCTCGGTGCGCTCGAGTGTGCTGATATCGCTGTGCATGTAGCGCGAGGCGATGCCCTTCTCGTCGAGGTACGCGGCAAGGTCCTCGCACAAACGCTTGGTCAGCGCGATCACGAGCACACGCTCGCCCTTCTCGACGCGATCCTGGCATCGCTCGAGTAAATCGGGCACCTGCCCCTTGGCGGGCTTGATCTCGATGAGCGGATCGACAAGACCGGTAGGGCGGATGACCTGCTCGGCGACTTCGCCGCCCGTCTTCTCAAGCTCGTAGGGTCCGGGTGTCGCGCTCACGTGCACGAGTTGGGGCACAAACTCCTCGAATTCCTCGAACCGCAGGGGCCTGTTGTCGAGCGCCGATGGAAGCCTGAACCCGTGGTTCACGAGCACTTCCTTGCGTGCGCGATCGCCGTTGAACATCGCGCGAACCTGAGGCAGCGTCACGTGGCTCTCGTCGATGATGACGAGCCAGTCGCGCGCATTGGGTCTGAGCGATCTGGCTTCTTCGCTGGTGGGCCTCACGTTCGGTGGAAGCTCTGCGACGTGCTGCACGTTCATGCCCGGCTTCTCGTTCGAACCCGAATGCGGCGCAAAGTCGAAGTAGTCCATCAGCGTGTAGGGCTTCTCGCCCGGCATGCGCCCGTCCATGTACCTGCTGTAGTTCTCGATCCCGGAGCAGAAGCCGACCTCTTCCATCATCTCCAGGTCATACTTCGTCCTCGCCAGGAGCCTTTGTGCTTCCATGAGATGGCCAGAACCCCGCAGCTGCATGACTCTTTCGTCGAGCTCGGTTCTGATGCCGTCGAGCGCCGCCTTCATCTGCTCCTCGGGCATGACGTAGTGCACGGCCGGGAATAGGAAGAACTGCGATTCTTCCGCGAGCAGCTCGCCCGAGGTCGGGTTGATCAGCTCGACTTTTTCGATCTCGTCCCCGAATAGGTCGATGCGTACCGCAAACTGCTCATAGGCGGGGAACACGTCGATCGTGTCGCCTCGGACCCTGAACATGCCGCGCTGGAACTCGATGTCCGCGCGCTTGTACTGCATGTCGTTGAGCGCGAGCAGGAACTCCCTGCGGTCGATCGTGTCCCCCCGCGTGATCGTGAGCACCTTGTTGCCGTAGGCATCGGGTGATCCAAGACCAAAGATACACGAGACGCTGGAGACCACGATCGTGTCGCGTCGGCTGAGTAGATTGCTCGTCGCGGCGAGTCGGAGTTGGTCGAGCTCGTCGTTTCGACCCGCGTCTTTCTCGATGTAGATGTCACGCTGAGGGATGTACGCCTCGGGCTGGTAATAGTCGTAGTAACTGACGAAATAGTTGACGCTGTTGTTCGGGAATAGCTCCTTGAACTCTTCAAATAGCTGCGCCGCGAGTGTTTTGTTGTGGCTCAGCACGAGCGTGGGCCTCTGCAGACGCTCAATCAGATTCGCCATCGTGAACGTCTTGCCCGTGCCTGTCGCGCCGAGAAGGCACGAGTGTTTCGCGCCGCCCTTGATGCGTTCCTCGAGCGCCGCGATCGCCGTGGGCTGGTCGCCTGTGGGTTTGAATGGGCTCACGACTTTGAACAGCTGTTCAGACATGTGTTACTCGTAGCGTTCCCCGTCGAGTTCGATCCAGCCACCCTCGCGCCATTCTTTGGGGTCGTGGTGTGTCCAGTGCAGCACGCCGCCCTTGTCGTTCCATTCGTACTGCCCGTGCACGATGATCGTGTCGCCCTCGTCGGCGGGCACGCGCGGGGCAAGGTCGATGTTGTGCGCGACAAGCACCGTGCCGCCAGTCTCGAGGGCGAGCAGCAGCCTTTGGTGGCGCGATCCGTCGTTGTCGTCCGGGAGCAGCTTCACGAGCTCAGCTTCGAGTGTCACCATCTCGCCGGAGATCTGGTTGTCGATCAGATGTCGGATCGCGTCTTCGCTGACACGGGTTGGAGCGGTGCTCTCGGGTTGTCTCGTTGATGGAGCTGGCGTTGTGACAGCGGTGGGCGATGTGCTATCCGATTCTGAGCCAACCAGATCGATGTCCAGAAGCAACTGGGCAGCGACGAGCGCAACGACCAAGAGCAGTCCGCCGGCGGAGAGTTGTGCTTTCTGGGCTTTCTTCATTGGCTCATTCGTCCGTACTATGTTAGGTTGCGGGCGTGCCCTGATCATGCATGGCACGGCATGATTGTGGCAGAAAGTGGCGAAAGAAGGTTGAGAAATAGAATATGTGACCATATAGTCACATATCTGGCCGATGTGGCCGTAGGAGAACCTGATGGCACTCGATTTCGACTGCAACCTTGAGATCACGATCGGAGCCACGCCCAACGCTGTGCAGCGTGCGGTTCTCGAGGACATTGGTCAATGGATGGTGAGCCCCCAGAGCAACGAACCCATGAGCCTCAGGATCGAGCCTCACGTTGGCGGGCGAGTTTTTCGCGATCTCGGCGAGGGGCAGGGCCACCTCTGGGCGCACATCAGTGTTCTCAAGCCCGGCCTCATCGAGATGGTCGGTCCATTTGCAAATATCGAACCGAGTTACAGCCTGATCCGCTTCCGGTTCCAAGAGTCGGGCACAAACGAAACCAAGCTGGAGTTCACTCACCAAGCTACCGGCTCTATCTCGAACGAGATGGGGCAGAACGCAGAGATGGGATGGCGCCAGGTACTCGAGAAAGGACTGAAAGAACATGTCGAACGCAGCAACTGAAACAGATCTCCGCAAGGTCACGCTCGATTCGCTCCGCTTCGGGCGCGGCTTCGTCCACATGATGCTCGAGAAGACGCCCGATGACGCTTACATCACGCAGGCGTACAAGGACGCCAACCACGCCGCGTGGGTGGTGGGGCACCTCGCCTCGACCGACGACTACTTCCTCAAGGCACTCGCCGGAGACGCGGGCGGTCTTCCCGAGTCGTGGGAGGGTCTCTTCGGCATGAACTCGAAGCCCCTGACGGATGCTGGCGCGTACCCCTCTCGCAAGGAACTCGAAGCAGCGATGAACGAGCGTCGAGAGAAACTCGAGGCCTGGCTCGGTTCGATGTCGGACGAGGAACTGATGCGTCCGATCGAGGGGGATCTCGCGCAGTTCGCGAGCACCTATGCGCAGCTCGGCGCTTCGCTCTCGTTCCACGATGGCTTTCATGCGGCACAAGTCAGCGCCTCGCGTCGCGTGCACGGATTGCCTCCGCTTTTCTAAACAGGCCGATCGGATCGGTCATTGAGTCTGTCTGAATCATGGATGATGCACAGTCCAACCCGTTGGATCAGGTGTGGCGCGCGCTCGCAGACCCCACGCGGCGTGACCTACTCGACCAACTCCGTGCAGGCCCGAAGACAACGGGCCAGCTCGTCGAAGCCGTCCCGGAACTCTCTCGCTTCGGTGTGATGAAGCATCTGGGTGTGCTCGAAGACGCGGGGCTGCTCACGGTTTCGCGCCGGGGCAGGCAGCGGTTCAACCATCTGAACGCCGTGCCGCTCAGGCAGATCTATGAGCGGTGGGTCAGCAAATACGAAGACACATGGGCGGGATCGCTGATCTCACTGAAGCGACTCGCCGAGCAAAGGGAACAACCCATGTCAGCAAAAATCTCAGACCAGCCCGCACGCATCGCGATCGTGAAAACCCAGATCGATATCAGAGCCAGCAAGGCAACCGTGTTCGACGCCTGGTTCGAGGACACACACAGTTGGTTCTTCGAGAAAGAGGGGGACCAGGAAGCCAGACCCACGCGCTGCGAGCGTGAGCTGGGCGGTCATTTCTACATGGAACTCCCGGACGGTGGTTTCAACGCGCTCGCGCAGATCACGATGATCAAACCAAACAAGTCCATACGCATGCGAGGCGACTGCACCATGCCCTCGGCCATGATCATCAACATGACCATCACGTTCGAAGAAGACAACGGTGTCACCACAGTCAAGGTCGACCACCGAATGTCGGGCGAGTTCGAGGACGACCTGCCAGATGGCTTCGAAGAAGGCTGGCAGGACGGCCTCCAGAAGCTCAAGAAGCTCATCGAGTCCTGAGTTCAGCGATTGCGTTACCATGCGATCGCATGAAGGTAAAGAAACTCACGGTGGTGGCGGTGATCATGATCGTGCTCGGGCTGATCGTGATCGTCGCTTCGGGCGGCGGTATGTGGTGGTCCTGGACCAACATCATGGCCGCCGGTCACGGCGTGACCGTGCCAGCAGCAATCGATCTCGATGTCGACCCATCTCGCGAGCACGCAGTGTGGCGAGAACTGTCAGGTTCGCATATCACCGAGAACAGACCCTTGCTCGGTCCGCCGGATGATCTCGTCGTCATCATCAAAAATCGAAGAACAGGTGAGACGATCGAAACACGCGAACTCGAGTGGAGGGTGCGTCAGAGCGTCATGCCCGGCTTCGAGAAAAACAGACGCGCACTGCTTGCTTTTGACCCGCCCGAGCACGGTGAGATTGCGCTCTCGGTATCTGGCTCATTCGAGCACGATCAGGTCTACCGCGTTGCGCCGAGTATCCGAACGTGGGTTGCCACCGTGTTGCCTGCCACCCAGTATGGTGCCGGCGCAGGTCTTCTACTGATATTTCTAGGTGTCGCGGTGCTGATCGGTAAAGCACTCAAGCACGAACGGAGAGCGCTGCAGAGTCTGGAAGGCTGAGCTCTGTTTCGCTGCTTCAGCCCTTGGATTGGAGTAGGACTCTCGGGCTTGTTTTCATGATGAAGTAGCCGGCAGGCAACGCGGCTCCGATCGTGATGACTATTACCAGCATCCAGCCGAGCCCCGTGCCGAGAACCGGGAAGTGAGCCTTCATCTCGAGTCCGATGATGAGCGCGTTCATGCGCCGACCCGCCCAGGCGCCCTGGAACCCGAGGGCCGAGCCCAGAACGCACGCAGCGAACGCGATCACAAGTGCTTCGCCGATCACCATTCTCAGCAGGAGCCCCTTTTGAGCGCCGACGCTGCGCAAGACTCCGAGTTCGAAACGCCTCGCCTCGATCCCAGCGGCGATGAGATTCGCAACCCCGAAGCACGCGACGATCATCGCGCAGATGCCCACGATCGTTGAGGCACCGATCGCACCGCCCAGTACATACTTGAGCTGCTGTTTGATCGCGCGTCCGCTGCCGGCATCGAGCATTCCGTAGGGGAACATTTCCTCGCGAATGATCTGGACCGCTTCGGCGTCATCGAAATCCTGGTCGATCTCGATCTGGATCAGGCTGATCGAGTCCTTCCCGAAACGATCGATCATGTCTTGTCTTGTTCCGAAGACTGCGTGCAGCGCCTGCTGCGCGTACTCCTCCCCGATGTTGAAGAACTTGCTGACGATCTCGAGCCCCGGGCTGGTCACGACCGCGACGATCTCGAACTCGTGTTGGGTCTCGTTCTCGGTGCACACGAACGTGTCGCCCACCCCGAGCCCCTTGGCCGTCTGGAACTCGCGGGCGACCATGATCGCGCCGCCCTCGAGAAGCCTGCGTTTGGCGGTCTCCTCGTCGCCCTCGATGAACTGAAGCTCAGCGAGATCGAAGAAGATCTCTGGCTCGAACCCAACAAACGTGGACGTGTACGTTGTCATCCCCTCGATACCGAACGAGTCAGTCTTCACGGGGTGCAGCGTGATCGCGCACGTGCCGGTGACAAAGGGCAGTTCATTGAGCGTTTGCTGCGCCTCGGGAGAGAGCGCTAGCCCGCTGACGAACGCGTCTGGGAACTTGAGATTGCCCAGCCAATCGCGCATGACCGAGCCGCCCTGAGTCCAGATCGAGATCATGAGCGCAAGCCCGCCCATCATCGCGCCGGCGGTGAACCCGAAGCGGTAGGGTGTCTGCGCGATCGTGCGTTCGAGCATCCTGGGTGGCAGCCCAAGAAGCCTGGTTAGCACAGGACCGAGGAGCCTGGAACCGATGACCACGAATGGCACACCGAGCAGGAAGTACCCGATGAACATCGCGGGGAGCCCGAGGATGATGTACGCGTAGAACGCGACATCGCCGTCGGTCGGCAGCGCGACGGTTGCGATCTGGATGAGCACGCCCACAAGACCGGCAACACCCACGAGCACGATCGACTTCGTGCGCACGGCAGTGGCTCTGGGGCTCAGTGCCCGCAGGGGGCTCACGCTTGATGCCTTCCACGCGGGCCAGAGCGCTCCGATGAGCCCCGCGAGAATCGCGCCAGTTCCAGCAAGTAGAACCGGCCACCACGTGAGGACAATCCCAGAGCGCAGCTGGTCGCGCAGTATGTACATGAGCAGCGCACACATCGCGATCCCGACAGGCGTGCCGAGCACAGCGCCGATGCCGCCGATGATCAGGCCGCTCAGGATCTGGCTCTTGGCGAGTTGGTTCCGGTGACCCCCGATGCAGCGCAGGACCGCCAGCTCGCGCTGGCGCTCGGCGACATCGACCGTCAGCCCGGTCATGATGATGAACGACGCCGACAGGAAGGAGATCGCGGACGCAAGGATCATCCCGATGCGGCTCGACCGCATGTTCTTGTTGAGGTTGGACGTGATCTTCGCGGTCGTCTGAATGATCGCCCGGCTCGCGGCGTCCTCTGACAGCGCCGCCTTGCGCTCGGCGACGAACTGATCGGCGTCCACACCCTCTGCAAGCAGGATCTCGACCGCGCTTACTCGACCGGGCTCGCCCACGAGATCTGCGAGTGCTTCACGGGTCATATACGCCTGGGGTCTGCCCCCAAGCGGCGGGGGCTCGACGATCCCGACGACTGTCAGCACCTTGGTTCGCTGACGGATCAGACCCGAGACCTGCTCGATCGTATCGCCGACCTCGATTTCAACCTGTTCGTTGTGGAGATCTGCCTCGGCTTTGGGGACGTTGGGCGCATCCAGCTTCTCGTTTTTCGAGAGCAGGATGTTCTGCATCGCGATCGCGCCGCCCATCGCGCCCGAGTCGCCCTCGCGTCCGGCCAGACGATCTGCGAGTAGCGTGTCGATCGCGATTTCGTTCGCAGTTACTGGAAGCCTGCCTTTGACAATCGGGAGAGGTCTGATCCGCTCCACGGCTTCCACTTCGAACCCGTTGCCCATCGCGTTGATCTTCGTCTGCGTACGCACGAGCTCGTACGTGTCCGGGTCTTCACCGAGTGGTCGGTAGAGATCGACATTGGCGCGGAGCGAGAGCGGCGTTTCAGTTCGTCCCGCGACTATCTCGACGCCAGGCCAGGTGCCGGCCTCATCGATCCACGCCTCGCTGATCGACTGCCCGGTGCCTCGCGGCTTGATCACAACGTCCGACTGACCGATCGTCGTGGCGATCCGCTGCACGAGCGATCCCTGGATCGACGTCATCGCGGTCGCCACGGCTGCGATGAGCAGCGACGACAATGCCACGGCGAGGACGAGCAGCGAAGTCCGCCTACGCCTGGCCTGTAAGCTCCGAATAGCGAGCCGCGACGCCGAGCCCATCGGCACCCTCCACATCGAATTCACCCGTGACACGTCCGTCGGCGAGCACGAACACCTTCTGGCAGTGAGCCGCGGCGGTCGCCTCGTGTGTCACCATCACGACTGTTGTCTCTTCTTCACGCGAGATCTCACCGAGCAGCGACCACAGTTTCTCCGCCGATCCTGAATCGAGATTCCCCGTCGGCTCATCTGCAAACAGAACCGGTGGTTTGAATAGCAGCGAGCGAGCGATGGCGACCCGCTGTTGCTCGCCGCCCGAGAGCGCCTGCGGCAGGTGGTCCATCCGGTCGGGAAGGCCCAGCCGATCGAGGAGTTCTTCCGCTCTCTTGAGCAGTTCGCCAGAATCTCTTCCCTGCAGATCGCCCGGCAGCGTCACATTCTCGAGAGCCGTCAGCGTTGAGATCAGATTGAACTGCTGGAAGACGATTCCGATTTCATTCCCGCGAAACTCGGTTGCTTCTCGTTCGCCAAGCTTGTGGATCGGTTTGCCGGCGATCTCGATCTCGCCCTCGTCCGGTCGGTCCAGTGCGCACAGCAGGTGGAGCAGTGTGCTCTTGCCAGAGCCCGATCTGCCCATGATGGCATAGAAGCCCGGATCAGCGATGGTCAGATCAACGCCCCGAAGCGCCTGTACAGCCCGATCTCCAAGGTCGTACGACTTGGTCACCCCGGCGCAGCGGATCATGCCGGTTGTTCTTGGTTGCGCCGGGTTGGTTTCACGCGTCTCAGCTCGGGTTCTTCTCGTCGTATGTACCAGCGTCCATCAGCCCTTCGAGTTCGTCGGGGTTGGACGGGCGGATTTTCACGAGCCAGCCCTCGCCGAATGGGTCGGTGTTGAGCACGCTCGGGTCGTCTGCGAGGGCGCCGTTGACCTGTACGATCTCGCCCGAGACACCCGAGTAGATATCGCTTGATGTTTTGACCGATTCGACCTCGCCGATCTCGCCGCCGGCTTCGACTGTTGTGCCCTCGCCCTGCATCTCGGCAAACGTGATATCTGTCAGCTGATCGACGGCGAACTGAGTCAGGCCCACGACGACAAGGTCGCCATCCTGCATGTGCCACTCGTGGGTCTCGGCGTAGCGTCGGTCGGCTGGAACTGCCATGGGTCTTGCTCCGTGTCTGTGAAGGCCGAATCTAGGCTCGTTACCTGAGGGCCCGGGTTCGGGCCATCCTAGCGGGGACCGCCCTCGCCGTCAGCCCTGCGACGACCCATACACCTGTCACTCTGGCTGGCCCGAAGCCCGAACTGGTCATACGCTGCCCTAACTTATGCTCCTGACGCTCCACACCGATTCCGTTGCATCGATGCTCAGGCCCTCACGCAAGGGCGCAAAGCCCAAGCTTGCGCTCGAGGATTTGCCCGCCTACGCGCGTCAGACGCTCGATCTGCACGGCCTGAACATCACCACAGACCTCCTCTCCGGTGCGACACCGACCTTCCTAGAAAAGTTCCGCGAGCGCGCCGACAAAGAACGCTGCTCCTGCCTCCTGCTCATCGAGCCCGAGCCCATGGAGCTGGCGCACGAGAGCGACGAGATCGGCAACGCTGGCGTTGACCGGATCAGGAAAGTGCTCCGAGCCGCAAACATCCTCGGGTGCAACGCCGCGGCGATCAGCATCAAGAGCGAGGACACCGAGGACTTCCTCGATTTCACCGTCGATCGCTTCCGGCAGATCGTTGACACGGCAGACAAGCTCGACATGAACGTGCTCATCTCGCCCAGGAAGGGACTGACCGAGAAGCCCGAGCGCGTGACAGAACTCATCAAGAAAATCGGTGGCTTCCGTGTCGGCACGTTCCCAGACTTCGAGTCTGCGATCATCTCAGGAGAGCCCGAATCGTACCTCCGCAAGCTCGTGCCTTACGCTTCGGTTCTCGCTGCGACGACGATCGAGTTGATCGAACCTGAGATGCCCGACGAGACCGAGGCACC
>WUAK01000321.1 GCA_009827205.1 Phycisphaeraceae bacterium
GAACCCGGGCGACGACGAGATCTGCAAGCCGCTCGACGAGCTCTTTGATGCTCTCGACAGCTACATCCCCGAGCCCGCACGTGAGGACGACAAGCCTTACCTGGTGGCCGTCGAGGATGTGTTCTCGATCAAGGGTCGTGGTACCGTTGCAACGGGCCGCATCGAGCGTGGTGTGGTCAAGGTTGGCGACGAGGCCGAGATCGTTGGTCTCATGAAAGAGAACGTGAAGACGACCGTCACCGGCGTCGAGATGTTCCAGAAGACGCTTGATGAGGGTCGCGCCGGCGACAACGTGGGCATCCTGCTCCGCGGTGTTGAGAAGGACGGCATCTCGCGCGGGCAGGTCATCTGCAAGCCCGGTTCGATCAAGCCTCACACCAAGTTCAAGGGCCAGGTCTACGTGTTGACCAAGGACGAGGGCGGCCGTCACACGCCGTTCTTCGCGAACTACCGCCCGCAGTTCTTCTTCCGCACCACGGACGTGACGGGCTCGATCAAGCTTCTCGGCGGCGCCGAGATGTGCATGCCCGGCGACAACATCGAGGTCGAGGTCGACCTTGGTGACAAGCCCGTGGCGATCGAAGAGGGTCTCCGCTTTGCTGTCCGCGAGGGCGGCCGGACCATCGGTTCGGGCACGGTGACCGGCATCATCGAGTAAGAAGTTTCTTGCTCTTGCAATGAGATTCATCGGTCCGCTCGTGAAAGCGGGCGGACCGGCTTTCAAATGACGGGTTGGCTGCGGAGGCGGTGGGTTCTCCGGCCACGAGAGCGTCGAAACGGGGTGCCCCGATGGCGAAGAAGAAAGCAGCGGCCCGCGAGAGCGTGTGGCTCCAGTGCACCGAGTGCAACGACCTGAACTACCGCACGTCGGTGAACGTGAAGGGCGGCATGCCGGAGAAGATGAAAGAGGGGATCAAGAAGTACTCCCCTCGTCTCCGCAAGCACACGCTGCACAAGATCAAGCGGAAGTAACCGGTCGTCCCGCGTCCTGATCGCGGCACGTACGGAATTCGGAACGCCAGTAGCTCAATTAGGTAGAGCAGCGGATTCCAAATCCGCAGGTTAGGGGTTCGATTCCTCTCTGGCGTGCTTTTGAAGCCCACAGGGGCGCAGTCACACGAGGCGACGATGAACATCGGCATCAGAAAGCCGGGGCAGGGGTACTGGGTGCGGGTGCTGACCGCGATTTTCGCCGGGGCGCTGGTGCTCTCGGCAGCGCTGTGGGCATGGACCCAGGCAACGGCGTACAGACCGCCCACACCGACGTGGACGCTTGAACTTGCGGCTGTAGAGGGCGAACTCGTTTCGGGTGTTCAGATCGATGTCTACGAGCCGCCCAGCGATGTCGGTCAGGGCCCGGTGCTCGTGGGCACCGCAACCGCTGACAGCTTCACCGCCGGTGATGCCAGGACTGGTCGTGCGGTGGTCTCGAATATCCGCCTGCAGGACGGCAAGAGTCTCGTTACCGCGAGCCGGATCGTGGTCGAGGACATCGTCGGGCAGGGCGCACCGTTTGCTGCGGAGATCCAGCAGAGCGGCGCGTTTGGCAACCAGGCGTTCGACGTGATTTACGTCCAGGCCTCGGTCGCGGGCGTGATCCTGCTGATCGGCGCGGTGCTCGTGTACTACTTCGTCGGGATGAACAGGCGCTCTGTGGACTTCTTGATCGCGACCGACGGCGAGATGAAGAAGGTCAACTGGTCCACCCGCAAAGAGGTGCAGGGCTCGACGATCGTGGTCGTCATCGCCTCGTTCCTGCTCGCGTTTGCGATCTTCGTTGTTGACTACGGCTTCGGCGCGTTCTTCAAGCTCATCGGCGTGCTCCAGGGATGAGCGAGCCGAATCCCACAACTTTCGACTCCGAGCAGAACAACCACGACTTGGAAAGGCACGGTGCAGCCATGGCTGAGCACGAGACTCCGAACAATGGTCTTCCCGAAGACAACGAGCCGCAGGACAACGAAGGCGGCGAAGGATCTCAAGAGCCCCAGCCAGAGACTGCCCCTGAGCCCCGCGAAGATGCTCTCGACGGCAAGCCCAACGAGAAGGCCGATCTGATCGCTGACGACGAGCCCGTGCGTCACGACGGCATGGACTGGTTCGTGCTCCGTGTCGCATCCAATAAGGAAAGCTCGGTTCGCGAGACCCTGCTCCGTAAGGTGCAGATCGAAGGTATGAGCCATCTGGTCAACCGCATCCTGGTGCCGATGGAGAAGACCAAGACCATCAAGGGCGGCAAGCAGCGGATCACGCAGACCAAGCTCTACCCGGGCTACGTGTTCGTCGAGATGCGCCTCGAAGAAGACGGCCGGATCCCGCAGGATGTGTTCTTCCTGATCAAGGAGACGACGGGTGTGGGCGACTTTGTCGGCACCGCCGGCCGTCCGACGCCTCTTCAGCAGCACGAGATCGAGAAGATGCTGCAGGACAGCCGCAAGCCCGAGGACGAGCCGACCATCAAGCTCACCTTCGAGAAGGGCGAGGCTGTCACGATCAAGGAGGGCCCGTTCGAGGGCTACGAGGGCACGGTGGACGAGCTGCTGCCCGAGAAGGGCCTGGTTCGCGTGCTTGTCACGATCTTTGGCCGACAGGCACCTGTCGAGCTCGAGGAGTGGCAGATCATCAAGACCGAGGATGCCTGATCGCTCTGGCGGAACGGTGAATAGAAATGAAGCGCCGGCGGCTCGTACAGGGGCCGCCGGTGTTCTTTTTGGTGACACCTGATTGCACTATGGGCATAGGCTGAAGAGGCGGCGGCGCTGTTGAGATGGAGCGATGCAGTGAGCGAACCGGGGCAGAGTGAACAGACATCGGCGTCGCTTGCTGAGCGCCAGCGAGAGGATCAGGCTGAGCGCGTCGCGATCATCGAGAACAGCGGTGGCAAACGCCGACGACGCGGCCGCAAGCGGGCTGTGCTTGGCTCTGTCTTGCTTGTCCTGCTTCTTGTGCTTGTGCTGCTCCCTCAGATTGCGGGGACGTTTGGCAAAGGGATTGTCGAGTCGAAGGCGTCCGAGGCGCTTGGTGCTGATATCAGGATTGAGAGACTCGGGCTTTCGTGGTTTGGTTCGCAGAGGGTCGGGAGTCTGCGTCTGGTAGACGGCTCGCTCCGCGAGGCTGCGGATATCGATGTGCGAGTCGAGCGTTCGCTTGTGGGCTTGGTGACCAACTGGAAGAATCTTGGGAAGATCGTCGTCAGGGGTTCTGTGACGCTCGATCGCACCGAGGGGCCGCTGGCAGATCTCATAGGGGGCGAGTCGGAACAGGCCGAGCCCAGCAGCGGATCTGCTAAGTTGCCGAGCGGTCTGAAAGCCGAGCTCGTATTTGACGGGCTCGATGTGCGCTACTTAGACA
>WUAK01000322.1 GCA_009827205.1 Phycisphaeraceae bacterium
GACCGATGCAGTACGTGGAGACTGGAGAAGTCAGAAACTTCATCGTGTCGAAGAGCGCGAGCGTGTCGTCCACGGCTCCACCCGGCGAATTGATGTAGAAGTTGATCTCCGAGCCCCTCTTCTGGTTCTCGAGGTACAACATCTGCATCATGACGCGGGCGGCCGAGGCGTGATTGATCTCCCCGATCAGGAAGACGATCCGGTTCTCGAGCAGCAGCTCGTCGATCGACATCTCTCGGGTTCGCTGGTAGCTCACATTGCTGGCTGCGGGCATGTGCGGGTTCCTTCCTTGGCCCTGTGGGCCCTGCCTGGGCCCCACGAATCCGGGACCCCGCCTGATGGTTGTCGGCGAGATCCGCTTGGAATCTTAGAAGCGCCAAACCAAAGTACCAACCGACAGGCAAACACGGGTTCCGGACCTGATCAGGCAGGTTTACGGACGGATGGTCCGATCGTTGCTCGGCGGGCTCGCGTTCCCTAGCATCACGGCCCTAGGGCCGCCGATTCGTTCGGGACCCCGGAAAGGCCCTCAGACGGGATGACAGCAGTGCCTACAGCGATCATCAGCGACATCCATTCCAACGCGGAAGCCCTCAAAGCGGTCCTTGCGGACATCAAGGCCAAGGGCGTCGATCGCATTATCTGCCTCGGCGACATCATCGGGTACGGCCCGGATCCGCTCGAGTGCATCGATCTCGTGCAGGAACACTGCGAGTGGGCGCTGATGGGAAACCATGATTTCGGCGTGCTTTACGAGCCGACGAACTTCAACGCGCCCGCCGCGTCGGCCGCGTACTGGACCCGCGATCAGCTCGATGCCGAGCCCGACGACGAGAAGCGTGCCCGACGATATGACTTCCTCGGGCAGCTGCGAGTCCGCGTTGTGGAGACCGCACCCGACGGCGAGCTCCCGATGTTGTTCGTGCACGGCTCACCCCGCCGCCCGATCAACGAGTACATCTTCCCCGACGACGTTGTGGGTGATCCCGACAAGCTCGGCTCCATTTTCCGGCGCGTCGAGACGATGGTTGCAGTGGGGCACACGCACCAGCCAGGTGTCTTCACCGACGAGCCCGATTTCTACCCGCCAGGCGAGATGACGGACGAGACCTTCAAATTCGAGAAGGGTGAGAAGGCGATCATCAACGTGGGCTCTGTCGGCCAGCCCCGCGACGGCGACGTCCGCGCGTCGTATGTCATCATGCATTCTGACAAGTTCGAGTTCTTCCGCGTCGAGTACGACATCGCCAAGACCGCGGAAGAGATCAAGGCCATACCCGCGCTCAGCGACAGGCTCGGCGAGAGGCTCTACGAGGGCCGCTGACCCAGGAAGGGAACGCCCACATGGCGCAGCAGCCAAACCGACTGCTCAGGCTCATCATCCCACTCGCGCTTATCCTCGTCGGCGTCGGCGTCGCGATGGCTGTGTACGTCAACTCCTCCAACGCGCCCAATCGAAACGCGCAGCAAGAGGAACAGACCAGCAGCGAGATCGCGACCGGCGAGCAAACACCGCCCCCGCAGGAATCCAAGCCCCTCGTCCCCCAGACAAACGAAGCAAACGAGACGCTCGAGCAACCTGAGCCGGCCGATGTTTCATCAGACGACCAGTCCGATGTCGTCGAAGAGCAGCAGCCCGTGCAACAGTCTGCAGAGCAACCCGAGCAGGAGGTGGCTGCCACCGAGGCCGGGGCGGCATCGATCGGGGTGCTGCGCCCTCGCAAGCACGCCGAGAGCCAGGCGTTCGATCCGATCGGGAGCATCAACGCCGACGGTCCGAAGCGCATGAAGATCGACTTCAGTCCGATCGGCGCGGGTGTCGAATCGCTCCGCCTTGCCAGCGAGTTCGACAGCGTCGAGAGCTACACGAAGTACCACGTCACCGGCGAAGAGGTCGGTGAGGAGTTCCACGTGCAGCTCCAGGCGCAGCAGGCCAGCGGCTCGAGCTACATCACACCTTTCGCTGCGCTCTGGGTCGAGGTCGAGGGCAATGCTGTGCCGCTCATCGGCAGCGGTGTCTGGCGGCAGACCGAGCCCGGCGCTTTCGAGGCGATCATCGAGAATGATGATGGTGAAGCCGTGCTTCGGGTGACTCGCCGGTTCGTCTTGGACGACAACACCAACGATCTTCGTATCGAGCAGAGTCTCGAGAACATGTCGAGCGTTGAGCTTGACGCCAGTCTTGTGCAGTTCGGTCCGATCGACCTGCCGATGGACGCCGTCACCTACGGCGGCGATAAGCGCCGGCTCCGGTTCGGGTACCTGCTCAAGCCAGAGCTCGACATCAACCGCGAAGTCGTGCTGGGCAAAAAGTACCTGACACCCCGGACGAACGTGATCGGTCCGCGCAACAAGTCCGTCACCCAATGGCAGAATCCCAACACCGGCAAGTACTTCAGCCCTTACGTTCCCGCAAGGCCCGTCTGGCCCAACCCCGAAGCCACGAAGTCGAGCCATGAGCTTGTCTGGGCCGCGATGACCAACCGGTATTACGGCGTCGCGGTGCACGCCGTCGAATCACCAGCGACACCCCTCGCCTTCGATTCGATCGATCGCATCGATCGCGTCGTCCTGCAGGAAGCGACCCAGCCCAAGGACGGCGTGCTGATCATGCGCCTGCACGGCAAGAAGCGCACGCTCGCTCCCGGTGCGACGAGCGACGAGACGCTCATCGTCTACGCGGGCCCGCTCAGCAAAACGCGGATGGACGAGAGCGTGCTGGCGACGGCAGCGGGTGTGAAGGAACTGGTCGTCTACAACTTCGGCGGTCCCTGCGCGATGTGCACGTTCACATGGCTGAGTGATCCGCTGCTCGGGATGGTCAAGTTTCTCGAGTCCTTCACGTACGACTGGGCCGTGGCGATCATCCTGCTCGTGTTTTGTGTCCGCGGCGTGCTGCACCCCGTCAACCGCTGGTCGCAGATCCGCATGCAGCGGTTCGCCAAGCAGATGCAGGACCTGGCGCCCAAACAGAAGAAGATCCAGGAGCGGTACGCGGGCGACAAGCAGAAGATTCAGCAGGAGATGGCCAAGCTCTGGCGCGAAGAGGGAGTCAACCCCGCGGGCATGCTCGGCTGTCTGCCCATGCTGCTCCAGTCGCCGATCTGGATCGCGCTCTACGCGAGTCTGTACTTCCTGTACGAGCTGCGCCAGCAGCCGGCGTTCTACGGTCTTTTCCAGACGCTCTCGGGCGGTGCGTGGCCCTTCATGGCTGACCTGGCAGAGCCCGATCACTTCATCCCGCTGCCCTCTTCGATGCACTTTAGCGTCCCGCTCATGGGGCTCATCACCGCGATCAACGTGATGCCTCTG
>WUAK01000323.1 GCA_009827205.1 Phycisphaeraceae bacterium
GTTTGACGGGAAGACTATGGTCTGGCCCGCGGTGAGCGTCTCGGTGTACTCGTCATCGGAGCCGGCGGCGCCGAGCAGGAAGCGGACCTTGCCCGAGAGGACGACGGCGATCTGTTCGTTGTCGTGGCTGTGGCGGTCGACTTTGAAGCCTTTGTGGAGCAGCACGCGCGAGATCATCATCTTGTCAGCGATGATGCGCTGGCGGTCGATGAGCGGCATCGGGCTGTCGGTGGGCAGGTCGGCGAAGTCGTGGATCGTTGCTTTCATGCGCACAGCGTACAGAGAAAGACACCCCGCTACTGCGGGGCGCTCGGTTTGACTTGAGTTGCGTTTGGCTTAGGCGGGTGTGGGAGCGGTGCCCGGTGGGAGATCGGTTTCGCCGTCTTCAGCCGGTGAGGGCGGGTCCTTCTTGGACATGTCGGCTTCGCTCCGGAGGAGGTCTGCGACCGAGGGCTTGTTGAGGTCTTCGCCGCGGATGATCGCGTGAACCTCGTCGCCCGACAGCGTCTCGTGTTTGAGGAGCGCGTTGGCGAGCGCTTCGACCTTGTCCCAGTTGTCGCGGAGCATGCGCTCGGCGTCGGAGTAGGCCTCGTCGACGATTCGGCGGATCTCTTCGTCGATCAGGCTCGCGGTCTCGTCGGAGTAGTCCTTGTCGGGGAGGTAGGCCTCTTTGGTGTCGCTGCCCGCGTAGCGGACGAAGCCGAGCTTTTCGCTCATGCCCCACTCGATGACCATGGCGCGAGCCATGCCCGTGACCTGCTGGATGTCTTGCGCGGCGCCGGTGGAGACATCGCCCATGGCGATTTCTTCGGCGATGCGTCCGCCGCAGACGACGCGGAGTGTGGCGCTGATCCACTTGAGGGAGTAGCCCATGCGGTCCTTTTCGGGGAGGCTGAAAGTGGCGCCGCCGAACTGCCCGCGGGGGATGATGGTGACTTTGTGGAGCGGGTCGGCGTCCTTAAGCATTGCCTGCAGGATCGCGTGACCGGCTTCGTGATACGCGGTGAGCTTGTTTTCTTCGACTTCGCGGACGCGGCTCTTCTTGGCGCGACCGAAGCGGATCTTGTCGCGGGCTTCTTCGAGATCTTCCTGCTCGACGAAGTCCTTTGACGCGAGTGTGGCGCTGATCGCTGCTTCGTTGATGATGGCTGCGAGGTCTGCACCGGAGAACATGGGTGTGACGCGAGCGAGTCGCTCGAGGTCGACGTTGGGTCCGAGTTTGACCTTCTTTGCGTGGACCTTGAGGATCTCGAGTCGGCCCAGGACGTCTGGGAGCGGGACGACGATCTGTCGGTCGAACCGGCCCGGCCTGATGAGCGCGGGGTCGAGGACGTCTGCGCGGTTGGTCGCGGCGATGACGATGACGCCGTCGCCTGAGGCGAAGCCGTCCATCTCGACGAGGATGGCGTTGAGTGTCTGCTCGCGTTCGTCGTGACCGCCTGTTGTGAAGCCACCTCCACGGCGGCGACCGACGGCGTCGATCTCATCGAGGAAGATGATGCAGGGGGCGGTGTCCTTGGCCTGCTTGAAGAGGTCGCGGACGCGGCTGGCGCCGACGCCGACGAACATCTCGACGAAGTCGGAGCCTGAGATGCTGAAGAACGGCACATCGGCTTCGCCGGCGATTGCTTTGGCGAGGAGTGTCTTGCCGCAGCCGGGCTCACCCACGAGGAGGACGCCTCTTGGGATGCGGCCTCCGATCTTGGTGAAGCGTTTGGGGTTCTTGAGGAACTCGATGATCTCCCCGACTTCATCCTTTGCTTCTTCGATGCCCGCGACGTCTTTGAATGTGACGCCGGTCATCTCCTTGGAGAGGACGCGGTGCTTGGACTTTCCGAAGTTGCCCAGCATCCCCCCGCCGCCCGCTGCGGAGCGGAGACCTCTTGAGAGGAAGAACCAGAAGATGAGGATGATGATGATGAATGGGAGGAAGAAGAGGATGCCGTTGATCCAGCCGGGTGTTGGCTTCTGAGTGAAGTTTCCGCCCGTGAGTTCGTCGAGCTTCTTGATGTTGAAGCCTTCCTTGGCGGGCAGGAGTTTGACCTGGATGGTGGTCGGCTGATCGCTTTGAGCTTCTCTGAGTTCGCGTGTGTCGAGTTTGGCTGTGATCGTGGATTCGCTGATGGTGACGGAGTCTTTGTCGATCTTGCCGGTTTTATAGAGAGTCTCGAACTCGGCCCAGTCCATTGGCTTGCCCTGTTGGGCGGTGCTGAAGAGCATGAAGAGCAGGACGATGACGGCGAGGAACGCGAAGAGACCGAACATGCCTCTGCCGCCTGAGGGCGGCTGGCCGGGCTTGTTGCCCTGTCCCTTTGGATCCTTGTTCGGGCCCTGGGGGCCGTTCTGGTTTGGGTTCTGATTCGTCATGCGTTTGTGTATTGCCTTCTGGTGCTGGTTTCGCCCGAACGTGTTTCGGGATTCGCCGCTCTCACTGGTATCGGCATTGCCACCCATCCATTCGAGCCCGGGGTGCCCGGTGTTCGAATTGTGGTCAAGTCCGTCTCATAACCGTATGCGCACCGTCTTGGGCGAGCGGAGAGCGGGGTGTAAGGTGGCTTACCAGGTCGATTGGAGGTCGCCCACGATGTCCCGGGCCATGGTCTGGGCGACTCCGGCGTATCCGACGGCGATGCGTTCACCGGTTGGGCTCGCCGGGACGAATGACCCCATGGCGCTGTATCCGGTCCGCCTGGAGAGCGTGTCGCCAGAGCGGTTGTCGATGAATTCGAACTCGACGGTCATCTGGACGCCCATCTCCTGAACGAACCCGACGCTCGTGCGGGTCGAGAGTGAACGGAGATCAATCCTGGTGATCGAGCCTGTGAGTACGGCGTCTGCCTTGTCCGCTGAGGTGACCCGCCAGGGGGTCTGCCGCTGGATCTGCTTGATGAGGTCCTCGGTGAGTTGGATCTCGACGCCGGTGTGGAATGTGTCGTTCTGGAAAATCGGGACTGCGACGGTTTCGATCGAGCTGTCGTGTACGCCCGAGAAGGTGTAACCCCTGGATGGGTCTGTGCTGCAGCCTGTCGTGAGTAGCGCAGTGGCAATGGCTGTGAGGAGCGCTATGAAGCGGGTCATGGTGTGAACTCCGCGTCGGGCACCGGGCCTATGGGTTCGGGCTCGATGGTGCGGGTTTGATCCTCGAGCCAGCCCTCATCCTGCATGATCTGAAGGCCCTCGGTCGCGGCGACGGTGCCCGTGTGATCGCGGATGAGTCTGGTCAGGACGAACCTTGCTGCGGGGCCGTCGCCGACACGCATGTACCACTTCGCGGATTCGAGCTGCTGTGCTGCCGCGGACTCTTC
>WUAK01000324.1 GCA_009827205.1 Phycisphaeraceae bacterium
TCGATGTGCGCTACTTAGACCGCGCCGGACGAGACGTCCGTGCGAGTGCGCTCTCGGGAACTGCGGCGTTCGCCGTCGGTGGCGCCATCACAGTTGATCTCGATGCGAAAGTCGCGGATGCGGGGAGCAGCGAGAGCGATCTCACGATCGATGCAGAGGTGCGGGGCCTGACCGATGCTGCGGGCGCGTTCACACCAAAGAGTGCGAGCGCAACGGGCACGATTCGAATCAAGGGAGCAGACTCGCCGATCGCGTGGCTGACCGATAGGGAACTCGGGATCGATGCAGCGGAGCTTGTGGCAGAGATTGAGGGCACTTCGGATCGGGGCTCACTTCGTGTGATGCACGAGTCTGAGGATGTGAATCTGGATCTTGCTGCGACGTACAGGCTTGGTGAAGGTGCGTATCGCGTTGATGTTGAGCGCGGGGGCTCGGCGGACATCAGCGGCGACGTGCTGGGCGCACTCTCGCCTGAGTACGGGGATCTCAGCGGGACCGTTGTCGTCCTTGAATCGGGCGAGGAGGTATCGCTCACGTCATTGCCTGGCGTCAGGATGGGTGTTTCCGAGTTAGGTATAGATGTTCCTCTGGACGGGGAGCTCGATCTCAACAAGCTTGTCGCGCGCATCACTGTTGAGACCGGAGAGCTTGTCGGCAGTCTCGGGGGCCGGGGCTGGCTTGTTGAGCCGACGACGCTGGAGCTTTCGACTCGTGGTGTTGAGCGTGGATTGAGCGCACAAGCAGTGACCTCGTCGCAGATTGCTGGTGATCCGGCGGGCATCTTTGTGCTGAACGCAGAGGCGGCTGGGCTGTTTCGTGAATCTGGCGAGTTGCCGACGAGTGTGGACGAGTTCGTTGAGCGGCTCATCACAGGCCTCGACGGTGTTGTTGAGATCAATAACGTGGAGACCGTGCTGGCGGAGCCGATCTTCGGGCCGGCTATCCGCGAGGCGGGCTTTGTGCTCGAGGAAGATCTTGGCGAGACCATTGATATGGAGTTCTCGCTCGCTGGCTCAGAACAGAAGTCAGCGAGGTTCTGGCTGACGTCGGACAATGTGCGTGCAAACGCCAGGTTCGTGCTCGAGGATGGTGTGCTCCGCTCAGACGATGTTCGCGCAGAGGCAGTATCGCTCGCGCCGCTGGTGACTCGACAGATTGATGCGAGGAACGCGTGGTTCGATGACGGTGGCGAAGCTGAGCTCTGGGTTCGTGATCTCGTCGTTGATCTGAATCGTCTCGATCGTGAAGAAGGTATCGATCTGCGGGCGATCTCGGGTGTGATCGAGTTCCGTCTGACAGAGATGACTGGTGAGATCATCGACCTAGGCGAGACAAAGACCCTTTCGTCAACGCCCGCTGCTGTCACTGTTGATCTCTCTGATGTTGCGAGCGGGGCATCGGTTGCGGCTGGTGTGGCGGTCCGGGTTGGTGACAGGTCCGCTGGTGATCTTAATCTGTCGGTGCGCGTGCGTGACCTGATGGACGAGCGGGGGATGCTCGCGGAGGGTTTGCCCACGCTCGACGGTGAGATCACAGTTCGTGATGTGATGACCAGTCTGTTTCAGCCGCTTGTTGAGGATGCGGGGCTATCGCTCGGCCAGGATATCGGGCCGAGCGTGACGCTGATTGCGCAGGCGAGTGTTGATGCCGAGGACGTTGTGCGTCTTGAGGGATCGGTCAGGGCTGAACGACTCGACGGGTCTGCAGACTTCGAGATTCGGGATCGCGTGTTGCGGAGTGTTGACGACGGGCTGAGAGTAGAGCTGAGGAATGCTGGTGAGGTTTTCGCGAGGCTGCTCGGTGAACGTGTTCGGTCGCCGCAGGGCGGCGGGGTACAGCTAAGCTCAGAGGACCTGGTGATAGCGAGCGGGGCGGATGGGATTGACTGGTCGCGCTCTCGCGTCTCTGCTTCGCTCGGTGTGCTCGGTGTGACGCTCATCGATCCGTCTGATCTGCAGTACAAGTTTGAAAGGCTCGACGTCGATGCGGCCTTTGGTGCCCAGAGTGATGGGGTGGTGTCACTCAACGGAGTAATCCAGCGCGGCGGCGAGCCGGTACTTGTTGCGGGGCAGCTGACGCTGCACGAGTTGATCAATGGGGCGAAAATATCCGGGGATGCGGTTCGTCTCGGAGGCCAGATCGATATCACTGGGTTCCCGATAGCCGCGGCGACGAACGCGGTGGATATGGGCGGGAGTGATGTGCAGGCGATCGCGGCCGAGCTTGTCGGCAGATTGATGGATGCTTCGCTGGTAGCAGATGAGAAGACTGGTGAGATCAATCTTGAGATCAGGGGCGATCGTCTCACGGGGCGTGTAGAAACAACGCTCGTCGGTGGAGACCTTCGCCTCGAGGCAGGTCGATTCCGATCGGTCGTTTCCGAAGAGGTGATCGAACAGATCAGTATCCGTGCGGCGCAGGCGGCTGGGAGCACGGAGCCCAGCGGGTTGCAGTTCACTGAACCCGCAACCGCGGAGCTCACATTCGGCTCCTTTGGCGTGCTTTCAGGGTGGTCCTTTGATCCGAATGGCACGGCGGAAGTTGGTTTCTCCGCATCGGGTCAGGTCACGGGGCTCGATCTTCAGCGCGGTGATGAGGTTGTTCAGTCGGGAGCGCTTGGTCTGGGTTCACTGAACATCGAGGGCCGCGTTCCCGTGGGGGGGATTCTCGGCGGAGAAACCGCTGAGGCTTCGGTTGCGATCTCGGGTGAGCTTGTTTCTGGCGAGTCTTCGCTCGGAACGGTTGTTGGCGGGTTGGAAGTTTCTTTTGACTCCGGCATGCCGAGCGGTCCTGTCCGCGGAGATCTTGTGATCGAGAAGATCGATAGCGGGCTTGTTGATGAGGTGCTGTTGCTCGATGGGTTGGTTGCGGGGATGACCGGCGCGAACGCGGCTGCGGAGATCGTCTTTGCAGGCGAGATGGACGACGCGGTCATTGTTGGTCTCGATGGCACCTTTGCGTTTCGCAGCCCACGCCTCTCGACGGAAGAGCCGGCAAAGGTTGTGGTCGATGAGACTTCGGTCAGGCTTGCCGAGCCTGTGCGGATTGACTGGCGGGTTGAGACGGATATCGCGACGCGTCGGATCTTCATGCAGCCTGTTGGTGCCGAGCGTGTGCTGGCGGCGGAGGCCGTGGACACGGTGATCACGATCGATGAGTTGGTGTTTGCGCGGAGCTCTGGACCTCTCTTGCCAGGCGTGTTCGACATTGATGCGAGCTACGAGGCACCCACATTTACCGCTCACGTGGTGCATGAAGAGGAGATCGGAAGAGACCACGTCTGAACTCCAGGCACCT
>WUAK01000325.1 GCA_009827205.1 Phycisphaeraceae bacterium
AACTCGAAGACCCGACCTGGTTCCTGTTTGGAAGAGGCCAGTTCGAACACGATGAATTCCAGGATTGGGACCAGAGGCTCTCTTTCTACGCCGGTCCCGGGCACGTCTTTCTCGACAACGACAAAACCAAAGTCAGCGGCAAGGTCGGTGTTGGCGCACTGCGTGAGTTTGGTGGCGAGGACGACGACTGGACCGCTGAGGGCATTATCTCCGCAGAGGCATCGCACCAGATCACAGAGCGTCAGAGCATTACTGCCAGCGTCGATTTCTTCCCGAATCTCGAGGACACCGAGGAGTTCCGTGTCAACAGCAGAGCGGTGTGGGAGCTGCTCGTAGATCCGGAAGTCAACATGACACTCCGAGCCGGCGTCGAAGATCGCTACCAGTCTGATCCGGGCGGTGACGCGGACAAGAACGACATCGATTTCTTCATCATGCTCAGCTGGGCGTACTGATCGCCTTCAATATGAAAGGTAAAAGAGGCCCGGTCGGCTGATTCCCGACCGGGCCTTTCTTGTTTCTGCTTGACGCTACTGCATTAGAAGAGCGTGTTGTGTTTGGGGTACCTCACGAGCATCTGGGTCCGCTCGTACTCGGCCCACTCGTCCCAGCCGAGCGTTTCGAGCAGCTCGATACGCTGCTCGTAGAGATCCTTGCTCGGTTCATCGCCGATCCGCTCTGTGAGCAGCGCGAGCGCCTTGCCCTGGCGGTCGTGCAGCGTCTCACGCTTCAGATCAAACTCAAACGCGTCTTCATCGTCGATAGATGACCAGACCTTGATGTCGGCGATCGCGTCCTCGAACGCATCGATCGACGCCTCATCGCCCGCTTCGGCAAGCTCTCCTCTCGCCTTCGCGATCGTGGTCAACGCGTCAACGAGTGAGGACTTGTCGTCCTTCATCTGCTCGGCGAGTTCCTCATCGAAATCGTCGGCATCCTTGTCGTGATTCCGGCCCTCGTACGACGCGATCGCATCGGTGTCGATCCGATCGATCACCGCTTGAGCTCGCTCGATCGTTGCCTCATGGTCATCACCCTCGGCGGCGCGCTCCATCTGCTTGATCGCGACATCGAAGTTCTCGGGGTCTTCCGAGAGGATCTCGGCCACGAGCGTGTCGAATGCCTCGGCGTCGTCCTCACCCATCAACTCGTCGAGCTTGGCGACCTTCAGATCGAAGATGGCTTCTTCGAGTTCTTCGAGCTTGCTCGGTTCCTCGGCATCGTCGTCTTCCTCATCGTCCTTCGCCTTGATCTCGGGACGATCGTTGGGTGCCGCGATGACCGACATCGCGATGGGCCAGCCGCCCGGCCTCGTGGTGGTGCCGATGAGTTCGGTGTCGCCGCCCACGGTGAACGAACCGACGAGCACGTCGCCAGGTTCAACCACGTCCGGCAGACTCGATGAGTCTGGTGTTGCGATGTAGCAGGGCACCGAGCTGCCCGCTTCGATCTCGGGCGAACCGAAACCGCCTCGGCTGTTGAACGCAGCATCTGGGTCGCTAGCAAACTTGAGACCGACCGTTTTGGGCAGGTCATAGCGGAGTGTCAGCGGCGCGTCCTGGATGTGCTCGAGCGCATCCGGATCGTCGTGCCTCAGGTGGAGCTTGAACGTGTACGAGCCCTCATCAAGAGAAATATCCACGTCCTCGCCCGCGCTGGTTTCAACCAGTTCGCCGTCCTCGTTGAAGATGTACCACATGAACGACTCGTATATCTCCCACGCGTGGGGAACGAGCGAGACCGCGGGATTCACGTTGGCGTCGAGGTCTTCGGGCACCTCGATCTCGTACTCAACGACGATCTCATACATCTGCCTGTCATCGCTCAGTCTGTCGCGGACAGCGTCCAGTGCGTTGATCTTTGAATCGGTCGGCCTAATCGAACGTAGGAAACTGGTCAGCGAACCCGATGGGCTTGCCACGGCGTCACGCATCGGCGAGTGGATGTCGAAACGCGTCACGAGCGTCGATCCGTCGATCATGATCTGGCTCGGCTCGGGACGCATCCCGCGGAACCGGACCTCGAACTCGAACTCGCCGTCACCGAGACTCGACCAGTTCTGAGCCGCGGAGATCTCGAGCGTTCTGTTGCCCTCGACGGGGAGCGTGTAGATCTGCTCGTCCTGATCGTCGAACCGGACCCAGCGAGAGAACTTGCGGTGGTTGTTGGGTCTGTCGTCAACCAGCTGCAGCGCCTGAACGACGAGCAGCCTCGAAGTCTCGTCGTCGAGCCTGCGAATGATCAGGTCCATCCATGTCGAGCCGCTCGGGACATCAAAGAGCCAGCGGTTCAGATCGCCCGGCTCGGAGCGCACCGTTTCGGTCCAGATGTAGTCGTCGTCGACACTGATGGTCTCACCCTTGACGACGGTAATCGGGTACTTGCAGATCGCACCCCGCTCGGGTCTGTCTGCGTCGTACGCGACAACCTCCGCGTAATGCGCTCCAGCGGGCAGTCCTGTCGGGTCGATGCGGATGTCGGTGTTGTCGCCCCCGTTGACGAGGTTGGCGAACTCGGCGACCTCGACCCATGGTTCAGAAGCCTCAAAGCTGAGCCTCATCTCGAAGTTAACCTTCTTCCGGCTCGTCGCGTCTTCATGGAAGTGGGGCGTCACGAAGATGCGCTGCTCGGTGACCTGGTTGTTCTCGTAGGGCTCGCGCAGATACGCGCCGCGGATGCCGCCCGGCCCCTTCATGTCGAACCACATGTCACGGCTCGAATCATTCTCGTAGTTCACAAGGTGCTCGTACGCGGAGTCAACCTGGAGCATGCCGTTACCCTGTGCCCAGGGCGATTGCTCCGGGATGCTGACAGCGGTATTGACGAGTGCTCGCTTCACAGAGTGGGGCGTGTAGTCGATGCCGTCCTGCTTGAGCTTGCTCAGGATGAGCGCGATCCCGCCGCAGGTGTTTGGCGCACTCATGGACGTTCCGTTCATCATCCGGTTCTTCTGGAGCGTCCAATTTGGAACGGGGGCGATGGCGCCGCCGGGCGCGGTGATGTCAACACCGAGGTCGCCGTCCAGGGTCGGCCCCCGGCTCGACCACGGGTACTGCATCTGTCCCGCTCCCGCCTCCCGAACCGCGTACTGAGCGGTCATCATCTCGGGCGAGATCGAAGCGCCTACACCGATCAGCGCACTGGTCGTCCCGCCCGGACTACCGACCGTTGAGAGCGCGGGACCGTCGTTGCCGGCTGAGGCAACGAAGATCACGTTGTGCTTGTTGACGATCTCCGCAGCGAGTTGTCCGTTCCTGTAACGGGTGTCCGGGAAAGCGTCGGCGCCGC
>WUAK01000326.1 GCA_009827205.1 Phycisphaeraceae bacterium
AGTGCATCCCTGCGTCAGGAACGTACTGCTCGAGGATGCTGCGTGCCTGACGCTTTGTGCCGACGAAGCAGACGTCCTTGCCGCCTGCGACTGTCTTGTTTAGGAACTTCTTGGCGAGGAGGAGACCTTTGACAGTTTCCTTGATGTCGATGATGTGGATGCCGTTTCGTTTGCCGTAGATGTATGGACCCATTTTGGGGTTCCATCCACTGGCACGCTGGCCAAAGTGGATGCCTTCCTCGATGAGGTCCTGGACGAGCGATTGACTCGATGCTTCTGCCATGGGAGATCTCCTGATCCCAGCGACACCGGCGACACCAAGCCGATCGGGCAGATAACCCGTGGCGTCACGCAAGGGCGCTTGCGGCGCGGACCGTTGGGCCCGCTGGTTCTTCCTGTAACGAATCGGATTCCGTACCCAACTGAAGGGGGGAAACCGAAGCCTGCCACCGACCAGGCAGACGGGGCCATTCTAGGCCACAAAATGAGGCCAGACACTCAAAAATCATGTGGAATGAAGGTCCATATGCGGTTCTCTCGTTCGATCGGGCCCACATCTAGGCCTAACCGTCCGGGATTGCCGTCAGGCGGGATACTGGCCCTTCTACACAACGTCGATTCTTGGCTACCTCAAGTCATGAGGCTCCTTTATCAGTCCGATGAGGCTGATCGAGATCCAGTCTTACACACCATTGAAGACATGAGCAGCCATGATCGAAACTCATATTCAGCAACTCGCTAAGCAGGCCGCATTGGTAGATCCACTCGATCTGCCGGGTCTGGTTTCTCTTGGAGAGCTCTTTGAAGAGTTGTGCGGGATGCTCGACGCTCCCGAGTACACCCCTCTTTCTGATAAGGCACGTGAATCGGTCGATCTGCTCGAAAGCATTGTCATGCACGATGTGGTCGATCTCGATCAGACCTTTGCTGAAATCAATCGAACGATTGACTATGCACAGGAGATCGTAAATGCCCTCCAGGACGGGCTTCCTGTCGAGGATGTTCCTGTCCCCGGTAGTGATTCGGGCAACGAGAATGCCTGCGTCGACCCGGAGTTGCTGGCTTCATGGCTATCGGGCTGTGCTGATATTCTTGAGGAACTGGAATCTTTGACGGTTGGGCTCGAATCCGATCCGAATGATGAGGCCCTTAGTGAAGTCCGCAGAGGCATTCACACACTCAAGGGTGAATGCGGCGTTCTTTCGCTTGCAACCGCACAGCGAATCTGCCACGAGGCTGAGACGCTCATCGACGAGACAACTGGTCAGGGGAAGGCGTTCCCTGCGAGTGAGATCCTTGCAGTCCTGGATTGGATGAAGGCGTACAGCCAACTTCTTGAATCCGACCCGGCCGCTGAAGCCCCGGAGTACAGCGACCTGCTGGCTTCCCTTACGTGCGAGTCGATCAGCGATGGTGATCAACCAGGAACCGATGTTGTTTCTGAGCCTGCTGATGCAGTTGAAACAGAATCACTGGATAACAGCCCGGTAAACGCAGATGACGGATCGCTCGTTGAGTTCCCGAGCGATATCGAGCGAGACGATAACCTCGCCGATTTCCTGGGAGAAGCGCGTGAGCATATTGCCGCCGGCGAAGAGGCAGTCCTCTCGCTTGAAAGCGATTTCACCGATCTCGAACTCATCAACACAGTCTTCCGAGCATTCCATACGATCAAGGGTGTTGCAGGCTTTATGAACCTGACCCCGATCGTCACCTCGGCCCACAACGCCGAGTACCTGCTCGATGAGGCCAGAAAGCAAACAATCACACTCAACTCCGCTTCACTTGATTTGATCCTCGAGTCGTGCGACATGATGTCGCAGCTGCTCGCGGTACTCGAGGGGGAGCCCGCTCCAAAGCTATCGGTGTTCAACCACCACATCGAGCAGCTGCAGTTGGCATCTAAGAATGAGCCATTCGAAACGAGCAGGGGTGCTCCAAAGGCCGCTGCCCAATCGGTCCAGACACCGGCTGAGAAAGAGCCGGACCAAGCGAGCTCACAGGAGTCCGCCAAAGCGCAAACCCCGGCTACGAACGGATCGAAGAAGAAGTCATCCGACGTCAACGTCAAAGTCAATACAGAGCGTCTAGATAACCTCGTCACGATGGTTGGCGAACTCGTCATCGCTCAGCAGATGGTTATTCAGGATCCGAGTGTTTCTGATATCGCGGATCAGCGATTCCAGCGCAATATGAGCCAGACGGGCAAAATCATCCGTGATCTTCAGGAGGTCGCGATGTCGCTCCGGATGGTGACTCTCAAGGGTCTCTTCCAGAAGATGGCACGCCTAGTACGTGACGTCTCGGCCAAGGCCGACAAAAAAGTACAGTTTGTCATGGAAGGCGAGGACACCGAGCTCGACCGCACGGTTGTCGAGGAGATCGGGGATCCACTGGTTCACATGATCAGGAATTCCTGCGACCACGGCATCGAATCGCCGCAGGATCGACTTAAGGCCGGCAAGCCTGAGACCGGAACCCTCACACTCCGTGCGTTCCACCAAGGCGGCTCGATTGTCATCGAGATCGAAGACGACGGCAAAGGGCTTGATCGTGACAAGATCCTGAACAAAGCGATCGAAAAGGGAATCTACACGCCCGACCGCGAGCTGTCAGAGATCCCCGACAGCGAGGTGTTTGGACTCATCATGCTTCCCGGTTTCTCGACGGCCGCCAAGGTCACTGATATCTCTGGGCGTGGAGTGGGGATGGATGTCGTCCGCAGGAATATTGAGGCGCTGCGAGGTAAGCTCGAGATCAACTCGGTTGCGGGCAAGGGGACGACTTTCAAAATGTCCCTGCCCCTGACTATGGCAATCATCGACGGCATGATTGTCCGTGTTGGAACGCAGCGGTATGTCATACCAACGCTGTCGATCGAACAGAGCTTTAGGCCATCACAAAACCAGATCCATACTGTCGCGGGACAGGGTGAGATGGCTCTTGTCAGAAATTCACTGCTTCCTATCCACAGACTGAACTCTCTCTTCAAGGTGAATGAGGGCACTGACAATATCGAGGAAGGTCTGCTTCTCGTACTCGAATCAAACGACACAAGGTGCTGTTTGCTGATCGATGAAATCATCGGACAGCAGCAGGTGGTCATCAAACGCCTCGGGCAGGGTCTTGAGCCTTTGCGGGGTGTGTCAGGCGGCGCCATCTTGGGTGATGGCAGAGTCGCACTCATTATCGATGTTGCTGGTTTGCTGAATGAAGCAACCCAGACTGAGTCTCTCT
>WUAK01000327.1 GCA_009827205.1 Phycisphaeraceae bacterium
CGCTCTTCCGATCTGGTCGTAACCTTCTTTTATTAGTTTCTCGACTTCTGCAACAGCCTGTTTCTTACCGCTGAGCACAGCGACGTACCAGTCGTGCTCCGATAGAAAGGGCCGGGGATCACAGGGCCAGTCGTCATCGGGGAACGGATTGGCATCTAGATCTTGAGTAGTTAGGAGGCAGATTCGCATCGAGAGATGGTATGCGCTGAGGTTAGTACTCGTACAGCATCTGCATTCCTCGTAGTATCAAAGTAACTCTGCGAGCAACCTCAGCAGCGATCAGGTCGTGGCTATTGCTTGCTCTCAACCAGCATTGTTGTCTTATCTCTCTCGTGGCATTGGTCTTGAGGAGGTGCAGCTGCTTCCTTTGATTGCTGAGGACACTTGTTATTCTTTATATAGGGCACCTGAAGAGCAAGAGGGATTGTCACTTAGGGGGTTTGAGATCTAGTAGGCGCCTTCTGGCCACCCAGTCGTTCGCTCGCTCTTCGGGTAGAGCCACTGGCTCTCCTCCACGAAACAGAAATGAAACGATCCCGGCGACTGCTTTAGCGAATACACGGCATGCGCTAAGGGGGCGCCTGTGCCAGCGCATCACGGGCACATGCGACCATCGAACGAGCCTGTACCCCAAGAGGTGAAGTATCTCGCGTCTGAAGAACGCGGCGTACTCGGGTGCCACGATTATCGAGTTGATATCGCGCTTATTCCGCCGAACGCCAGGCAGAACAGCTGGCAAGAGTTTGTGTACGAGCTCACGTTTACGAACGGTGGCAGAGATAGACAACCAGAGAAGTCCGACTCGCTTGATCACAAAGAATGCATCGTCGCCGATACGCGGCGACGCCTGTCTGTTTGGAAGAAAGAGCAGTCCGCTGGCAGACGCCTTTACTGGTTCTGATCCTTCAACGGCAACGGTTGTCGAGGCCGAGCGCACTCGCATGAAAGCTGATGCATCGGCTTTCATAGAGAATTGATCGGTACGAATTGGTACCCTCTCGCGTACATCGTAGAACTGCTGCCCCCGGCCACCTGAGGCTTCTTTCACAACGCTGGCGGGCAAATCACCCCCTGTTGTTCGAGTGCCGTCGGATATCATTCCAAGGTTGCGTAACGCCAATAATACAATCGCTTCATGGACATCGATCGATCGTGAGTCTTCGTGACGCCCCGCCTCGATGATGCATGAGATGAAGCCCAGATGATTGGTCGCGTAATCAATCAACAGCCCGCTTAGCTCTTCCTCCATTCCTAATATCTTGGGCAAGTAGAAACCCGAAGCGAACTTACGTGCTGGCAATGAGTCTTCTAGCGCGACAAACGCGGGGCTGTCGCTCGAGACGGTATGCAGATCAAGCAGATAGACCGGATTGACGCGGTCTGCACCGATAGTGACGAGTTCCTCGATGAGTTCGTCTCTCTCATTCTCTTCCACGTTCGACACTGGCCTTGGATCCAGATCCAACAGGAAACTACGATTGAGATCCTCATCGATGTAACGGTCCCGAAGCCATGGTTCTGGGGCCTCTGCCGAGAGCGCTCTCAAGTTACCTCTGAGCGAAACGAATCTCCCAGAGGTGAGCCGGATGTGATTGTGTTTGATGCGATTGTGTACGCGTAGGGCAGCATCGATACCTGCCGGCTCATTCGCGTGAAGCCCGCCAATGACAATCAGTATTGGGCCCTGTCGTTGGCCATGGCAGTCGCCGATGTATCGTGATACAGATTGACTCCGGCGCTCATCAGATTCTACCTCGATCACGATCCCGGTCCCTCTGCCAGGGCGTTCTCAAGCAGAGTTCGAGCGATTTCTGTGTAGTCACGATCAGAGATGATCCCCACGAGGCGGTCGTTTTCGACAACCGGCAGGCACGCAACGCGATGCTCGCGCATGATGCGGATAGCTTCGAGTGTGGGTGTATCGGGCGTTACGGTCATAGGATTGCGCACCATGATCTCGGACACGGCGATTAAATGTGTATCGCGATCGCTGTGACGCTTGGCAAGCATTCGAAGAAGCTTGCGGTACGACACGATCCCGATGAGCCTATGCTGGCTGTCTTCGACCGGGATGTGTCTTACATGCTCCCAGTCCATGATCGATGCCACAAGATCGATACAATCGTGCTCGCCAACCGTGAAGAGATCGGTCGTCATGCACTGTGCGACTCGTGCGAACTCATGCACGGGTGGTTCATCAAAAGAAATATCGGCTTCCTCCCATGTATGTACAGGCTGTCCGCTGTCCTGATTCTGGAGCATCGCACGAGCAAGACCGGTCAGCCTTGAGCGGCGGGTGCCAGAACCGCGCATTTGAGCAACGGTACGCAGCATCCATTTTGCACCCGTCTTTCTACTTGTCACCCGGTCTTCGATAATCCCTAGGTTACGCACGATGTCGTCTGCATCGATACCGCAGCGCGCAAGACCCTTTCGTGCCACGGGTAGAAACTCCTGAACAATCAAATCACCGATTGGATGTTCTTCCCCGTTGATCCAGATCATCTGAGCGGCGAGTCCGTCGCGCGCAGCACGTAAAAAATTGCCACGGGCATCTCTAAATTCGAGCTGCTTTGAGAGGTCGGACCACACGTACGGACCCTCTGCCATCAGGCCTATCCAGAACGCTGCGTTGGCAACCTCGTCAGCGATCGTTGGCCCTGAAGGCAAGACGCGATTCTCAATCCGTAAATGTGGTTTGCCATCGGTAACACCGAAGCAAGGACGCATCCATCTGTACACAGTTGAATTGAAAGCCTGCCAGGCGGAAAGCTTCGGGACGCGCCCTGCATCCAGTTCTTTCATTGGGTCTGGGAGGTTATCACTCGTGGCGTGCAATATCTGACGGAATCGCGCAAGGTCGGAGCGAAGCACTTCGAGTACTGATGAATTGACCCACAACTCGCCAAAGCGCACTCTGCCCAGAAAATCTCGAAGCCCAGCGCCCTCGCTCCTTGTGTCGACCACTTGCTGGAATATCGCGATCCGCGTTTCGTTCCAAAGACGCTTGCCAAACAGGATTGGCGAATATACCGAAGATGCGAGCACGGGAGCCGCGACACCGATCGCTACGTTATACGCCGCGGCGAATTCGCTTGGAGTCGTCTGGTAGTGCACCTGAAAGCTGGTATTGACAGATTCGAGCATCACGCTCGGATGGCGCACTGTCAATTCGTCAGCGCCATCGATCCGAAGCTCGTAGTCGTCTCCGCGGAGCCTGCGCAACGCC